>NZ_JBFTJH010000004.1:0-242993 GCF_056395325.1 Arthrobacter sp. 10L424
GCTCAGCTCAAGACTCTTGGGACCAAGCTGCAGGCCGGTTCGTCCGAGATCGACAAGCAGAGGTCGCTGCTGACCAAGGTGCTCGAGGGCACCGACTGGAAGGGCCCGGACGCCGACAAGTTCCGCAGCGAATGGAACGGCCAGCACGTTGCCGCCCTGGCCAAGGTTTCCCAGGCGCTGCAGGAGGCCGGCAAGCAGGCCAGCCGCAACGCCACCGAGCAGGAAAGCGCTTCGCGCTAAGCCACGGTTCTTTCCCGCAGGGCCCGGACGCAGCAGCGTCCGGGCCCTGCCGGCTTAAGCCCTCCTTTTGGGCAGCCCCGCGCCCGGTAATCCGGACCGGACAATGTCGGCGATGTAAGGCAGGATAGGTCTGTGAGCACAGGGAACACTGCAGCAGAAGCCGACACTCAAACGCCCTCCGAGGCCGTGCGCGAAGAATACGAGGTCCTCGTCGAGGACGTCCGCAAGCACCGCTTCGCGTACTACCAGGAGGACGCGCCGATCATCTCCGACGCCGAGTTCGACGAACTCTACCGGCGGCTGGAGACGATCGAGGCCATGCATCCCGAGCTCGTGGCCAACGACTCCCCGACCCAGGAGGTGGGCGGCGAAGTATCCGCCGCCTTTGCCGCCGTCGAACATCTGCAGCGCATGTACAGCCTGGAGGACGTTTTCTCCCTCGAGGAACTGGAGGCGTGGGTCGCCAAGGCCGAAGCCAACATCACCAAACTCGGCAACGGCACACCCGCCTGGCTTACCGAACTCAAGATCGACGGCCTGGCCGTGAACCTGCTGTACCGCGACGGCGTCCTGGTCCGGGCCGCCACCCGCGGCGACGGCTACACCGGCGAGGACATCACCCACAATGTGCTGACCATCAAGGAGATCCCGCAGCAGCTGACCGGCGGAAACTATCCGGCCGAGATGGAGGTCCGTGGCGAGGTGTTCATTCCCTCCAAGGCCTTTGCCGAATTCAACGAGGCCCTGATCGAGGCCGGCAAGGCGCCCCTGGCCAACCCCCGCAACGCCGCCGCCGGCTCGCTGCGCCAGAAGGACCCCGCGGAAACCGCCAAGCGCCCGCTGAAGATGTACGTCCACGGCATCGGCGCCCGCGAGGGGCTCAGCACCGTCAGCCAGTCGGACACCTACCGCCAGCTCGCCGAGTGGGGCCTCCCCACCAGCCCGTACTTCGAGGTTCTCGGCAGCCTCAAGGAAGTGCTCGACTTCATCAAACGCTACGGCGACAAACGGCACAGCCTCACCCACGAGATCGACGGCATTGTGGTCAAAGTGGACGACTTCGCCACCCAGCGCGCACTCGGGTACACCTCGAGGGTGCCGCGCTGGGCTGTGGCCTACAAGTACCCGCCGGAGGAAGTGCACACCAAGCTGCTGGACATCGCAGTCAACGTGGGCCGCACCGGCCGGGTCACCCCCTTCGGCATCATGGAACCGGTCAAGGTGGCCGGCTCCACCGTAGGCATGGCCACCCTGCACAACCAGGACGTGGTCAAAGCCAAGGGCGTGAAAATCGGCGACATCGTGGTGCTCCGGAAAGCCGGGGACGTCATCCCGGAGATCGTGGGCCCGGTGCTTGCGCTCCGGGACCAGCAGGACCCGCCGGTGCGGGATTTTGTCATGCCCACTGAGTGCCCGTCCTGCGGGACTCCGCTCGCCCCGGGAAAAGAGGGGGACGTGGACATCCGCTGCCCCAATTCGCGGTCCTGCCCGGCCCAGCTGCGCGAACGCGTCTTCCACGTTGCCAGCCGCGGCGCTTTCGACATCGAGGCCCTGGGCTGGGAAGCCGCGATCGCCCTGACCCAGCCGGCCGAACCCGAAACCGCGCCGCTGACCACGGAGGCGAACCTGTTCCGGCTGACCCCCGAGGACCTCGCCGACGTCCGGATCCGGCGCGAAAAGCGGTCCAAGGGCGTGGCCACCGGCGAGTTCGAGCTGGTCCCGTACTTCTACAGCAAGGGCACCGCCAAGACGCCGTCCAAGCCCACTGCCACCACCGACAAGCTGTTCCGCGAACTGGAGAAAGCCAAGGCCCAGCCGCTCTGGCGCGTGCTCGTGGCACTGTCCATCCGGCATGTGGGCCCGCGGGCTTCCCGCGCGCTCGCGACGGCGTTCGGGAGCATGGACGGGATCCGGAAAGCCTCCGAAGAGCAACTCGCCCACGTCGACGGCGTCGGCCCTGTGATCGCGGCGGCCCTGACCGAATGGTTCACCGAGGACTGGCACCGCGAGATCGTGGACACCTGGGCGGCCGACGGCGTCCGGATGGAGGACGAACGCGACGAATCCATGCCGCGGACTCTGGAAGGACTGACCATCGTGGTGACCGGCAGCATGGAGGGCTTCAGCCGCGACGAGGCCAAGGAAGCCATCCTGATCCGCGGCGGCAAGGCGGCCGGTTCGGTCTCGAAGAACACCAGCTACGTGGTGGCCGGCGAGAACGCGGGCACCAAGCTGGACAAGGCCGAACAGCTCGGCGTGCCGGTCCTGGACGAGGACGGCTTCCGTGCGCTGCTGGCCAACGGCCCGGCGGACGCCGGCAGCGGCGGTTCTGAAGAACCGGGGGACTCAGAGTCCGGCGACGCGGGCGCCGGCGACGGCGCGCGGGAGGACTCCGAAGAGGACCACCGGGAAGCCGTGGCCGAATGAGCGCCGACGCCCCGGTCGGATCCGCCGGCTCCCTGCCGGCGGTGCTGCTGGACCTCGCGCAACGGGCGGCGGCAGCGGGCGCGGCAGTTCTGGCCGGCCGGAACACGGCCGAGCTGGACGTCAGCAACAAGGGGGATTCCGGTGACTGGGTCACAGCCTTCGACCTCGCCGCGGAAACCGCCGTCCGGGACGTCATCACCGGGGCGCGGCCGGACGACACCATCACCGGGGAGGAAGGCGGCACCGTCCTTCCCGCGTCGCCCAGCGGATACCGCTGGTCCATCGACCCGCTGGACGGCACCACCAACTTCATCCGCAACATCGTCTACTACGGCACCTCCGTGGCTGTGGCGGACCCCGACGGCGTCTGGCTGGCCGGCGTCGTCGACGCCCCGGCCCTGGGCCGGAGGTACTACGCCCTGCGCGGGCAAGGGGCGTGGCTCGAGGAGGGCGGCCGGCGGACGCAGCTCTTCGGACCCGTCGCCGGGCGCACCGGGCAGATCCTGGCCACCGGCTTCAGCTACGACCCGGACGTCCGGGCGGAACAGGCGGCCATTCTGGGCGGCCTTATGGACGGGTTCGCCGACGTCCGCCGCCTCGGCTCCGCCGCCCTGGACCTTTGCCTCGTGGCGGACGGAACCCATGACGCCTACGGTGAACGGGGACTCAACGAACACGACTTCGCCGCCGGAGCCCTGATCGCCGAGGAGGCCGGCTGCTGGGTCCGCCGTCCGCGGCTGACCAGCCCGCTGGCCGGCGGCCCCTCCGACGACGAACGGCTCGCGGCCTGGACCTGCGCCGGGACACTGGAGCTCTCCGGCAAGTTCCCACTCTGACCCCGATCCTGCCCCTGCCCCTGCCCCGGGCCTGTCAGGCCCGGACGGACCCTGCGAGGGCGCCCGAGTAACGGTTCAGGGGCCGTTCCAGTCCGTAGTGCTCGCGCAGCGTGTTCCCGGTATAGCCCGTGCGGAACAGCCCGCGGCGCCGGAGTACGGGCACCACCTGGTCCACGAAGGTTTCCAGGCCGGACGGAAGCACGGCCGGCATAATGTTGAAGCCGTCGGCTGCGCCGTTCTCGAACCACAACTGGATCGCGTCGGCCACCTGCTCCGGCGTTCCGGAGAAGGTCCGGTGCCCGCGGCCGCCGCCGAGCCGGCCGATCAGCTGCCGGACCGTCAACCGCTCCCGCCGGGCGAGTTCCACGATCAGCGTGTAACGGCTCTTGGCCCCTTCGATCGTGTCCTCGTCCGGAAGATCGGCCGGAAGCTGCCGGTCCAGCGGCAGATCTTCAGGCCTCACGCGCAAGGTCCGCGCGAGTTCGATCCGCGCATACTCCGGCTTGATGAGGTCATCCAGATCCTGTTCCAGGCGCTTGGCTTCCGCCTCCGTGGAGGCGATGACCGGGACAATGCCGGGCAGGATCTTGATCCCCTTCGGATCCCGTCCCGCGGCCGCGGTGCGCGCCTTCAGGTCCGCATAGAAGCGTTGTGCATCCTCCAGGGTCTGTTGGGCCGTGAAGACGGCCTCGGCGTAGCGGGCCGCGAGGTCTTTGCCGTCCTCGGAGGAGCCGGCCTGGACGATCAAAGGATAACCCTGCGGGGACCGGGGAACGTTGAGCGGGCCCTTGACCTTGAAATGCTTGCCCTCGTGCTCGATCGCCCGGACCCGGTCCGAATCGGCCCAGACCCCGGCGGCCTTGTCGGCCAGCACGGCATCGTCGTCCCAGCTGTCCCAGAGCTTGCCCGCGACATCCAGGAACTCCGCGGCGCGCTCGTAGCGGGAGGCGTGCGAGGGCTGGTCTTCGATCCCGAAATTCCGGGCGGCATCCGGACCTGCGGTGGTGACGACGTTCCAGCCGGCCCGGCCGCCGCTGACGAAGTCCACCGAGGCGAAACGGCGGGCGAGGTTGAACGGGTCGTTGTAGGTGGTGGAAGCCGTGGCGATCAGGCCGATCTTCTCCGTGGCCGCGGCGAGGGCCGTCAAAAGCACTGTCGGTTCCAGCTTGCCAACCGGGCGGCGTCCCACATTTCCGTAGATCACCGGGGAATCGGCGAAGAACACGGAGTCGAAGGTGCCCCGCTCCGCGATCCGGGCCAGATTCTGGTAGTGGCGGACGTCCGTGCTCGAGTGCGGGTTGCTTTCCGGCAGCCGCCAGGAGGCCTCATGGTGCCCGGTGCTCATCAGGAAGGCGTTCAGGTGGAGCGTGCGTTCGGAGTTGCTCATGGGGGTGTCCTTAATGTGTCGCGTTCGGCTGGGCGAGGGTGGCCGCGGCGGCCTTGTGGTGCTTGACGCCCAGGGCTTCCAATAGCTCCGAGTGGAGCTGGGCGAAGCCCGGGTCATACGGTGAGCGGTTGGATCCGGAGGCGACGCGGCGTTCCACCGCGACCTGTCCGCGGTCCAGGACAACGATGCGGTCCGCCAGTGCGATAGCTTCCTCCACGTCATGGGTGACCAGCAGGACGGCGGGCTGGTGGACGCTGACAAGTTCGGCCAGGAGGCTGTGCATCTTGAGCCTGGTCAGGGCGTCCAAGGCGCCGAAGGGCTCGTCGGCAAGGAGCAGTTCCGGGTCCCTGACGAGGGACCGTGCCAGTGCGACCCGCTGTTGCTCGCCGCCCGAGAGCTCGTGTGGCCAGGCTTTTTCGCGGCCGGCGAGTCCCACCTCGGCAAGGGCGCGGCGGCCGCGCTGTTCGGCGTCGTGATCCTTGAGCCCCAGCGTGACATTGCCGAGCACGGAGTCCCAGGGCAGCAGCCGGGAGTCCTGGAAGACGACAGAGACTTTTTCCGGCACTTCCACGGTGCCGCTGCCGCTGACGGCGTGGTCCAGTCCCGCCAGCGCCCGCAGCAGCGTGCTCTTCCCGCAGCCGCTGGGACCCAGCAATGCGACGAACTCGCCGGGGGCGATGTCCAGGTCGACGCCGTTCAGGACCCCCTTGGGCCCGTAACCCCGGACGAGTCCGCGGACCCGGACCGGACTCAGTCGGACAGTGTGCGTTGCCATGACAATGCCTTTCTCTGCAGGAGTTGGACTGCGCCGTCGGAGAGCAGCCCGAGGATGCCATAGACGGCGAGGCCGAGGACGATGATGTTCGTCTGGCCGTAGGTGCGCGCGAGCTCCATCATGTAGCCGATGCCGCTGGTTGAATTGATTTGTTCCACTACCACCAGGGAAACCCAGGCGCCGGTGACGGCGAAGCGCAGGCCGAGGAAGAATCCCGGGAGGGCGCCGGGCAGGACCACTTTGCGGATGAAGGTCAAGCGGCTGAGCCGGACGGTCTGGGCAAGCTCCACGTACTTGGTTTCGATGCTGCGCAGTCCGGCGTGCGTCTGGAGATAGATGGGGACGAAGACGCCCAGGGTGATGGTGAAGACCTTCATGGTTTCGTCGATGCCGAACCACAGGATCAGCAGCGGCAGGAGCGCCAGCGACGGGATGGCCCGTTTGATCTGGACGGGTCCGTCAATCAGGGCTTCACCGGCGCGGCTGAGCCCGGCCGCAAGCGCCAGCACCACACCGAGCACTATCCCGAATCCAAGGCCCAGCCCGGCCCGCTGGGCGGAAATCCCCAGGTGCTCCTGCAGCTTTCCCTCGGCCAGCAGGTCGCCCGCCGTGGCGACGACGGTCCACGGCTCGGACAGAACCCGGGTATCCAGCAGCCCGGTGGCGGAGGCAGCGAACCACGCCGCCAGCAGGAGAACCGGACCCAGCAGGGTGGCGAAGCGGCGGCGGGGACCCGGGCCGAGCCGCCGGGCACGCGGCCGGAGGTCCGGAGGCGGCGGTCCGGGCGGGGTGCCGGCGGACCCGCCGGACGTGCCGTCCGGTCCTTCGCCTGCTCCTGCTCCTGCCGCGAGCGTCCGCTGCGCGGCGAGAGTGGCCGCGCTCATGGCTTGGCCCCGGCCGTTGCGGCGGCCCCGGCTGTTGCGGCGGCCCCGGCGAAGGCGGTGCCGCCGATTGCCTCGAAGCGAAGATCGTAGAGGTTGCGGGCGTCCAGCTCGGGTTTCTTCTGCTCCCGGGAGAGCAGGTCGATGGTCTCCTGGTGGCGTGCGATCGCCTCGGTCCAGGACAGCGGGAGGTCCGCCTTGCCGTTGCTGTCGATCAGGTACTGGCCGTCGCCGGCGGCGAGGCCCTGGTCCTTGATGTAGTAGCCCTCAAGCCATTCCCTGGGGTGGTCCTCGATCCAGCGCTGCGCCACGCCCCAGTGCTGGACGTATTCACGCAGGGCAGCGGCCTTGGCCGGATCCTGGAGTACTTTCACCGGCGCGTAGAGATGGGAAGGGTCGTCGCGCAGCCCGTGTCGGAGGGTGGTCCCGCCGTCGGGGCCGTACTTGTTCTGGTACCGCTTGATGGACACCCCGCCGAGCGGGGCCGCGTCGACCTGTTTGGCCGCCAGCGCCGTTGGGTAGGCGTCGCCCGTGCTGGGCAGTTCGACCAGCTTGACGTCGCTTTGCTTGAGGCCGGCCTTCGCCAGGATCCGGAGCACCAGGGCGCCCTGGGCCTGGCCGGGACTGTAGGCGATCTTCTTGCCGCGGAGATCGGAGAGTTCCCTGATGCCGGCCCCGGGGGCGATGCCGAGCTCGTAGAGCGGGAAGTTCACGGCATCGACGCGGTACTTGCTGGCGACGATCTTCACGTCCAGGCCGGTCCAGGTGGCGTGGATCGGCGGGATGTCGGCGACTGCCCCGACGTCGAGGGCGTTGGCGCGGAACGCCTCGGTGGTCTGCGGACCGCCGGACAGGTTGGCGAACTTCACCGGGAACGTGAACTTGTCGATCTCACCGGACAGCTCCAGGGCCACTTTTGTGGCGGGATCGCCGACGACGAGCTCCGTTCCGGCCGGCACAGTGTCGGCTAGGGGCGCCGTCAACGGCGCGCTGTCCGCCCCTCCCGCAGCGTTGGCCTGGCCGCTGCAGGCACTGACCGCGAGCAGCAGCGGGATGGCGAACGCAGCGGCCCAGCCGGTGCGGGCGGCGGGACTTCGTCGGTTCTGCGGGCGGTGGGAAGGCTGGGCATGCGGAGTCATAAGGGCCTTTCGCGTTTTGTCGGTGCCACAGCCCCGGATCCGGGCATGGCGGGGCAGGGGCATGGCGGGACGGGCATGGACCGGGTCAGGCTGGCGGGGGAGTGCTGCGGAATGCGCGCACGTCCTGGGGGCTTGTCAGCGACAGATGGCGCTGGCGTGCCGCATGAGGAACAGGGACGTCGCAAGGGACGGCCGGGAGCGGATGACGGGCCAGGCTGTGATGTCAAGTGGCAGGATCTGCGTCATGTTTCCTCCTTGGCGTCGCGGTGGATTGCTCGGTGAAGACAATCAACCACAGCCCGACGGGGCCGCGCCAGCATTCCGGACGTCCGGAGCAACGGCAGGAAACGACGGGCAACATCGGGCCATGTGGCGCCATCGGGCGCCACATTGGGGCAACGATTCGCAACGGGGGGTCAAGGGCGCCGTTCTGATAGTTCAGTCACGGAAACGCCCGTTCCGGGGCCGGGCCGCCGCGCCCGCCCGTAACATGGACAGGTGCATCCGCAGATCCTCATTCGCCCCGCCGTTCCGGCTGACTTCGACTCCATCGCGCGCATCACCCGGGACGCCTACCTGGCCGCGGGCTACTTTGCGAGCGCCGACCACCCGTACATGCGGCAGATCCAGGACGTGGCCCGCCGGGCAGCCAACGCCACCATCTGGGTGGCCGAACGCGAGGGCCGGATCGTCGGCTCCGTGACCCTGGCCGTGGCCGGCGAACCCTATGCGGACATCGCGCAGGGCGATGAGCTGGAATTCCGGATGCTCGTAGTGGACCCCGACGTCCAGCGCAGCGGTGCCGGGAAGGCCATGGTGCACGCCATCCTGGACCATGCCCGGTCGTTGCCCGGGATCAGCGCCGTGGCATTGACCACGGGCCTGACCTGGGAAAGCGCCCACGGGCTCTACCGGAAGACCGGTTTCCAGCGGGCCCCGGAACGCGACTGGGTCGTGCCGGACACGGACATCAAACTCCTGGTGTACCGCCAGGAGCTCTAACACCGGGCTCCAGCCGCGCTAAGGCAGCACCCGCGGGAACGTACCCGTGGCCGTGTAGGGTTTTGGTCAATCGAAGCGCTTTTGGCGAAGGCATTCTGGAGGATCCATGGCACCGCAAATCCCGGCCTCAATCGACGGTAAACTCCTCGGCTTGTACCTCTCCGACCACCTGACCGGCGCCACCGCCGGCGTCTCCCGGATCCAGCGGATGGCCGAGGCTTTCGCCGACACCCCGGTGTCCGCCGAACTCTCCAGGGTCAGCGCGGAAGTCACCAGGGAACGGGACATACTCCTCGGCCTCATCCACGATCTGGGCGTCCGGCAGCGCCCGCACCGCCAGGCCGCGGCCTGGCTGGCCGAGCACGCCGGGCGGCTCAAGCTCAACGGCCGCATCATCCGCCGGTCCCCGATGACCATGGTGCTGGAGTCCGAACTGATGCGCGCCGCGATCCTGGGAAAGCTCGGCGGCTGGCAGACCCTGGAGGAGCTGGCCCCTGAACTGGGACTCGACCCGGCCACCTTCGCCGCCCTCGGCGAGGACGCCCGGTCCCAGATCGAGGCCCTCACCCGCGTCCACGAGCACGCCCGCAGCAACGCCTTTCGCAAGAACCGGGACATCGGCGGCTGACCGTCAAAACCCTCGTCCTCTGACGTGCAGGGACCGTCCGAGGGCACTTTGGGCGCCATTTTCGACGTCGGCGCTGTAGTTGACGGTGTGTCCGCGCCAATGTGCCCCCGGAGCGCAGCGGCCCCCAAAGTGGAGAGCCTGCGGCGGGCGCGCAGCCCGGCAATAACCCGGCCCGCCCGACACATTTCCGCCGGTTTACCGGCCGCAGCTCCTGCCGCCCTAAAGTGGTGCCGACTCCCACGCCACACTGCGAAAGGCACTTCCATGCGCAAGACATTCGGCACCGGTTCCGTCTGGGAACAGAAGGTCGGCTACTCCCGGGCGGTCCAGGTGGACAACACGCTATACATCTCCGCCACCGCCGCCAGCGGCGAGGACGGCATCGTGGGTGCGGACTTCTACACCCAGACCCGCTTCATCCTGGACAAGCTTGGCACCGTCCTGGCCGACGCCGGCTTCGGCTACGCGGACGTCGTGCAGTCCAAGCTGTACCTGACGGACATCAGCCAGTGGGAGGAAGCCGGACGCGCCCACGGCGAAGTCTTCGGCGAGATCCGCCCCACCCTGGCACTGGTCCACGTGCTCCCGTTCCTGGATCCCAAGATGCTGGTCGAGATCGAGCTCGTCGCCCAGAAGAGCGCCAGCTAACACCAACGCGGGGTCACTTACGGTCCGTCCCGGGGCCCCGGATGGGCCGGAAGTGACCCTGCGTTGCTTGTACTAGCGGTCAGACGCCGGCGGACGCCGGCAGCCCGTAGCGGTGCTCGGGCCGCCCGGTGGTGCCGTAGCGCAGCTGGATGTCGACGGCGCCGTCGTCGGCCAGCGCTGAGAGGTACCGCTGGGCGGTGGCCCGGGAAACGCCCACGCGGGTGGCCACCTCGGCCGCGGAATACTGCTCGCCCGGTTCCAGCGATTCCAGCACCGCGGCCTCTGTGGCGGACCGGGGCTTGGCCGAGGCGATGACATCCCCTGGGATGAGCGCTCGCTTGGCCCGCTCCACCGTCTCCTGGGTGACGTTCCCCGGCTGGGCCAGGATCCGCCGGTAGCGCGCATAGGAGCGCAGCAGCTGGGACAGCGACTCGGCCGTGAACGGCTTCAGCAGGTAGCCCAGCGCGCCGCGCCGGAACGCGAGCCGGAGGGAGGCCGTGTCCGCGGCGGCGCTCAGGATCATCGTGTCCACGTCCAGCTGGTGCAGCAGGTCCAGGCCCGACGCGTCCGGCAGGTAGACATCCAGCAGCACCAGGTCCGGGCGCAGGCTGTGGATGGCCTGGAGCGCCAGCGAGGCCGATCCTGCCGGGGGCAGCGCCAGGAAGCCCGCCACCGAGTCCACATAGGCCGCGTGCAGCTTGGCCACGTGGAAATCGTCATCGACAATCAACACACGGAGGTCCTCAGACATCGTTGTCCCTTTCAGTGGGCTTCGTTTCTCTGGACTCCGGGCCATAGGCCGCCGTCGTCCCCGGCAGGGTCGCCATGAACACCGCGCCCGGGCCCCCGGGGGAGCCCGGGTCCAGCACCCGCACGTCCCCTCCGCGGCGGCGCGCCAGCTGGCGTGCCAGCGCCAGTCCCAGGCCGTGGCCGGCTCCCGCCCGGACCGGGCGTTCCGAGGTGGTGAAGCCTTCCTCGAACACCACGTCGGCGTCACTGCCCGCGTCAGCGGCCGGCAGTCCGTCGCCGGAATCCCCGACGACGATATGCAGCGTGCCGCCGTCGGCTCCGGTGCCAGGCCCGTCGAGCACCTCCACCTCGACCCAGCGGTCCGGCGCGGAACCCGCGACGGCGGCGTTCACGGCGTTGTCGATCAGGTTGCCGAGGACAGTGGTGACTTCCTGCGGTTCGGTGACCTGGCCGCGGACCAGGGTTTCCGGGCCCAGCCGCAGCGTCACGCCGCGTTCGTCCGCTTCCACGCCCTTGGCGCCGAGGAAGGCCTGCAGGTACGGGTCCTGGAGCAGCTCGGCCTGGTCCACCGGGAACTTCAGCGGCCCGGTGGCTGCGAGCCGTGCCAGGTAGTCGCGGGCCTGCTGGTGCTGGCCGATGCTCATAAAGCCGGCGATGGTGTGGAGCTGGTTGGCGAACTCGTGCCGCTGGGCCCGGAGCGCGGTGGACATGGTCCCCACGGCATCGAGTTGGCGGGTCAGCTGCTGGAGTTCGGTCCGGTCCCGCAGCATCACCACCCAGCCGAGGTCCTCGCGGCCGTGCAGGGCCTTGCGGGCGCTCGCCACCAGCACGCGGCCGCCGGCGACGAGTTCCACCGCGTCGCCTTCCGCGGCGTCGGCCCGGGTGAGGGCGAGCAGTTGCGCCGGAACCGGCGCGTCAGCCCATGGTGTTCCGGTGAGGTCGGGTTGGTCCAGCAGCCGTTGCGCGGCGGCGTTGAACACGCTGATCCTGCCGTCAGCGGCGACGCCGACCACGCCGTCGTCGACGCCCTGCAGGACCGCCACCTGGTCGTGGACCAGGGTGCTGATTTCCTCCGGCTCCAGCCCCAGCGTCAGCCGCTGGAGCCGCCGCCGGAGCAGGAAGGAGGCGAACACGCCCACCAGCAGGGCGCCGGCGGCGGTCACGACGATCGGAACGACGTCCCGGGCCAGGCTCTGGCCGATGGTCTCGGTGGAGTAGCCCACGCTGACCTCGCCCACCACGGTGTCCGCGCCCGGGGCGAACACCGGGACCTTGGCGCCGGCAGACGGGCCGAGGGTTCCGGTGTTCCGGGTGGTGACTTCCTTGCCGGCCAGGGCCTCGGACGGGTCCGTGCTGACCCGCTCGCCCAGCCGTTCGGCGTCGGGGTGGGCCAGGCGCAGGCCGGTCTCGTCGGTGATAACCACAAAGAGGGCGCCGGTGCGGGTGCGGGCGCCCTCGGCGGCAGACATCAGCGGCCCGCCCAGCAGTTCGGCGGCCGGGGGAGTGCCGGGCAGGGCGCTGATCTGCTGGACTTCAGCCCGTACGTTGGGGTCCGAGGCCACCGTCCGGGCCAGCGTCAGGGCCTGGTTCTCCGCCTCGCGGCCCAGCCGGTCGTAAGTGAGCCAGACGTGGACAGCGCTCGTCAGGAGCACCACCAGCGCCACGACCCCCAGCTGGAGCAGCACGGTCTGGGTGGAGAAGCGCAGAGGAGCCCGTCCGGCTAAGCGCTGGCCGGTCAACCGTGCCACGGCGGTCCTCCTTCGGTTGTGAGCAGAATGCGCAAAATGCGTCCAATAAGCAGTATGCCAATCAAATGAGGCAAAGACCCAGCCGTGACGCGCGCCACTCTAACGTCTGTAGTACGCATCACACCGGGGTGGTGCGATTCAATGAAGAAGGAGCCGGCCGTGCTGGTATTACTAGGATTCGCCATGATCGCGGTATTCATGGTGCTGATCATGACCAAGAAGCTGACGCCAGTGCTGGCGCTCATCATCGTCCCCACAGTCTTCGGACTCTTCGCCGGCGCAGGCCTCGGCATCGGCCCCATGGTCATGGACTCCATGAAGTCGATGACGTCCACGGCGGCCCTGCTGATGTTCGCCATCATCTACTTCGGCCTGATGATCGACGTCGGGCTCTTTGACCCCCTGGTCCGGTTCATCCTGCGCAAACTCGGCAACGACCCCGCCAAGGTGGTCCTCGGCACGGCCATCCTCGCCGCCGCCGTCTCGCTCGACGGCGACGGCTCCACCACCTTCATCCTCACCACCGCGGCCATGCTGCCCGTCTACCTGCGCCTCAAGATGAGCCCCGTGGTCCTCACCTGCGTCGCCGGCCTGGCCAACGGCACCATGAACATCCTCCCCTGGGGCGGCCCCACCGCCCGTGCCGCAACGGCGCTCAAGCTCGACGTCAACGATGTCTTTGTCCCCATGATCCCGTCCCTCATTGCGGGCCTGGTCGTAGTGTTCGTCTTCTCCTGGCTCCTGGGCCTGCAGGAACGCAACCGGCTCCGCGCCGTGGCCCCGGAAATCTGGGCCGAAGGCGTTGAGTTCGACGGCGGCACCGGTGGCAGCAGCAAGAGCACCCGTCCCTCCGGCGGAACCCCCGCCGGCAACGGCTCGGTGGCTGTCCTGGAACGCACCGAAGTGCTCGTCGATGACCGCGATTCCGCCATGGCAGACACCGCACTGGACCCCAACCGCGCCACGCTGCGTCCCAAGCTGTTCTGGTTCAACCTCGGCCTGACGGTTGCAGTCATGGTGACGCTCATCGCCAACATCATTCCGCTTCCGTTCGTCTTTATGGTCGGCGCCGCCATCGCCCTGCTGGTCAACTTCCCCAACGTCAAGGACCAGGGCGCCCAGCTGATCGCCCACGCACCGTCGATCGTCGCCGTCGTCAGCATGGTCATGGCCGCCGCCGTCCTCACCGGCGTCCTGAACGGCACCGGCATGGTCAAGGCCATGTCCGAATGGCTCGTCGCGATCATCCCCTCCGACATGGGTCCGTTCATGGCAGTCATTACCGGCGTGCTCAGCATCCCGATGACGTTCTTTATGAGCAACGACGCCTTCTACTTCGGTGTCCTCCCGGTGCTCAGCGAGACGGCCGGCCACTACGGCATCAGCGCAGTGGACATGGCCCGCGCCTCGATCACCGGCCAGCCCTTCCACCTGCAGAGCCCGCTGGTCCCGGCGATCCTGCTCCTGGTGTCCCTCGCCAAGGTGGACCTGGGCGACCACCACAAAAAGGTCCTCTGGCGCACCGCCGTCATCTCCCTGGTCATGCTGGGAGTAGGCGTCCTGACCGGAGCCATCGGCATCGGCTGACCAACCAACAGCACCACAAGAACAAACATCGAGACTGTTGGGTTCGGAGTTTTCCGGACCCGACAGTCTCGTCGTTTGTGGTGGTGAAGTCCGCGGCCGCCGAAGGTGAGCAAGGCACATCGGCGACGGGACGGACATCCGGAAGCGTGCGTCTAAGCGAGGGACGAGCGAGCACGCGGAGGATCGTCCGGCCTGGCGCCGAAAAGGCAACCACAGCCGGCGATCAGCCGGGAAGTAACAGCAGCTCAACCCACGTAGACTGGGACGGAAAATAATCCGAACTTGCAGGGGAGATCCATGGCTGCGATCAACCGCGACGACGTCGCGCATCTCGCGCGTCTCGCGCACATCGAGATGAGTGCTGAAGAGCTGGACCGGATGGCCGGCGAACTCGCCGTCATCGTCGATTCAGTGAAGTCCGTCAGTGAAGCCGCCGGTGATGACGTCCCGGCCACGTCCCACCCGATTCCGCTGACGAATGTGTTCCGCGAGGACGTTGTGGGCCACACTTTCACGGCCGAGCAGGCACTCTCCGGCGCCCCCGATGCGTACGAAGGCCGCTTCAAGGTCCCGGCAATCCTGGATGAGGGCTAAGAACATGACTGAAAACAACGAACTGATCCGCTCCTCCGCCGCAGCGCTCGCCGGCAAGCTCGCCGCCCGCGAGGTCACCGCCGTCGAGGTCACCCAGGCGCACCTGGACCGCATCGCCGCCGTCGACGGCAAGGTCAACGCCTTCCTGCATGTCAACACGGAAGAGGCGCTCGCCGTCGCCGCCGAGGTGGACGCGATCCGCGCCGCCGGCGGCGCCGCTGCCGAGGAGCTGCATGCCCTCGCCGGTGTGCCGATCGCCGTCAAGGACCTGATCGTCACCGTCGGCCAGCCCACCACGGCCGGCTCGAAGATCCTCGAAGGCTGGCACAGCCCCTACGACGCCACCGTGGTCAAGCGCCTCCGCGCCGCGAAGATGCCGATCCTGGGCAAGACCAACCTGGACGAATTCGCGATGGGCTCCTCCACCGAGCACTCCGCCTTCGGCCCCACCCACAACCCCTGGGACCTGGACCGCATCCCCGGCGGCTCCGGCGGCGGTTCCGCCGCCGCCGTCGCGGCCTTCGAAGCCCCGCTGGCCCTCGGCACCGACACCGGCGGCTCCATCCGTCAGCCCGGCGCCGTCACCGGCACTGTCGGCGTCAAGCCCACCTACGGCGGCGTCTCCCGCTACGGCGCCATCGCCATGGCCTCCTCGCTGGACCAGATCGGCCCGGTCTCCCGCACCGTGCTGGACTCCGCCCTGCTGCACCAGGTCATCGGCGGGCACGATCCCCACGACTCCACGTCGCTGCCGGACCCGCTGGAGGACCTCGTGGCCGCCGCGTCGATCGGCAACGTGCACGGCATGAAGATCGGCATCATCAAGGAACTCCACGGCGAGGGCTACCAGGCCGGCGTCGAGAACCGCTTCAACGAATCCCTCGAGCTGCTCAAGGACGCCGGCGCCGAAATCGTCGAGGTTTCCTGCCCCAACTTCAAGTACGCCCTGGGCGCCTACTACCTGATCATGCCGTCCGAGGCCTCCTCCAACCTGGCCAAGTTCGACGGCGTCCGGTTCGGCCTGCGGGTCCTGCCCGAAGACGGCCCGATGACGATTGAACGCGTCATGGCCGCCACTCGCGCCGCCGGCTTCGGCGACGAGGTCAAGCGCCGCATCATCCTGGGCACCTACGCGCTGAGCGCCGGCTACTACGACGCCTACTACGGCTCGGCCCAGAAGGTGCGCACCCTGATCCAGCGCGACTTCGACGCCGCGTTCGCCAAGGCCGACGTGCTGATCTCCCCGACGGCGCCCACGACGGCGTTCAAGCTCGGCGAGAAGCTTAACGACCCGCTGGCGATGTACCTCAACGACGTCGCCACCATCCCCGCCAACATGGCCGGCGTCCCGGGGCTGTCCCTGCCCGGCGGCCTGGCCGACGAGGACGGGCTGCCGGTCGGCGTCCAGCTGCTGGCCCCGGCCCGCCAGGACGCCCGGCTGTACCGGGTCGGTGCGGTGCTCGAATCCCTGCTCGAGGCGCAGTGGGGCGGCCCCCTGCTCGACAAGGCCCCCTCGTTGACGGGCTCATCCCTTACTGACGCTGCCGCTTCGAGCCACGGAGGTTCCCACTAATGACTGACGCAACCCTCAGCTTCGAAGAGGCGATGGAGAAGTACGATCCCGTCCTGGGCTTTGAGGTCCACGTGGAGCTCAACACCAAGACCAAGATGTTCTCCTCCGCGCCGAACGTGTTCGGCGACGAGCCCAACACCAACGTCAACGAGGTGGACCTCGGCATGCCCGGCGTCCTGCCCGTGGTGAACAAGACCGCGATCGAGTCCTCGATCAAGATCGGCCTGGCGCTCAACTGCAAGATCGCCGAGACCTGCCGCTTCGCCCGGAAGAACTACTTCTACCCGGACACCCCGAAGAACTTCCAGACCTCGCAGTACGACGAGCCCATCGCGTACGACGGTTACCTCGACATCGAGCTCTCCGACGGCACGGTGTTCCGCGTCGAAATCGAACGCGCCCACATGGAGGAGGACGCCGGCAAGCTGACCCACATGGGCGGCGCCGCCGGTCGCATCCAGGGTGCGGACTACTCTCTCGTGGACTACAACCGCTCCGGTGTACCGCTGGTCGAGATCGTCACCAAGCCGATCGAGGGCGCCGGCAGCCGCGCGCCGGAGCTCGCGAAGGCCTACGTGGCCGCAGTCCGCGAGATCGTCAAGAACCTCGGCGTCTCGGACGCCAAGATGGAACGCGGCAACGTGCGCTGCGACGCCAACGTTTCGCTCCGCCCGCACGGCCGCGAACGCTTCGGCATCCGCTCCGAGACGAAGAACGTCAACTCGCTGCGCGCCGTCGAGCACGCCGTCCACTACGAGATCCGGCGGCACGCCGCCGTGCTCGAATCCGGCGAGCCGGTCATCCAGGAAACCCGCCACTGGCACGAGGACACCCGCTCCACGACGTCGGGCCGGCCCAAGTCCGACGCCGACGACTACCGCTACTTCCCGGAGCCGGACTTGGTGCCGATCACCGCGTCCCGAGAGTGGGTCGAGGAACTCCGCGCCACGCTGCCTGAGCCGCCGGCCGCCCGCCGCAAGCGCCTGCAGGCCGACTGGGGCTACTCCGACCTGGAATTCCGCGACGTCGTCAACGCCGGCGTCATGGACGAGATCGAGGAAACCATCGCCGCCGGCGCCACCGCAACGGTGGCCCGCAAATGGTGGATGGGCGAGATCGTCGGACGCGCCAAGAACGCCGACGTCGACCCCGGCCAGCTCGGCGTCGCCCCGGCCACCATCGTGGAGCTGAACAAGATGGTCGAGGACGGCAAGATCAACAACAAGATGGCCACCGGGGTCCTCGACGGCGTCCTCGCCGGCGAAGGCACGCCGGCGGAAATCGTGGCGAAGCGCGGCCTTGCCGTGGTCTCCGACGACGGCCCCCTGCTCGAAGCCATCGACGCGGCCCTCGCCGCGCAGCCCGGTGTGGCCGACAAGATCCGTGCCGGCAAGCTCCAGGCCATCGGCGCGATCGTCGGCGCTGTCATGAAGGCCACCCGCGGCCAGGCCGACGCCGGCCGCGTCAAGGAACTGATCCTGGAGCGCCTCGGCGTCGAAGGTTAGGTCGAAGGCTAACGCCCAGCCCAAACTGGCCCGCAGCAGGGCCGTTTTGAACCCTCAAAACGGCCCTGTTGCGGGCTGCGTGGGTTAACGGTCCGGATCAGGTGACCAGTTCCGTCATGATGGTCTGCAGCGCGTCGCAGACCATCATGACCGAGGTGCGTTTGAGGTTCTCTGGACGGGCCAGGACGTCGATCCGGCGCCGGGTGCTGATGCCTTCGAGCGGCCTCAGCACAATGTCCGGGTTCAGGACCGGCCGCGCCGTGTACCGCGGCAGCAGCCCGATTACGCTCCCCGTCGCCACCAGCGCGGCCACCGTGGAGTAGTCGTTGATCCGGTGCACGATGTTCAGTTCCCGGCTGGAGACGGCCGCCACGGCGGAGAGCACGTCCGCGGGGGAGTACCCGGTGCGGCTGGTCACCCAGGGTTCGCCGACGACGTCGTCAGCCGTCACCGCCCGCTGGCCCGCCAGCCGGTGCCCCGCCGGCAGCGCGACGTCCAGCGGCTCGTGCGCAAGCGGGATCACCGCGACGCGTTCCTCCGGCCAGCGCGGGCTGTGGTCCATCCGGTGCGCCAGCACCAGGTCATACCGGGCCGTCAGCGCCGGAAAGTCCTGCTGCGCCACGTCCTCGTCGGAGAGCAGGATCCGCGGCTGCCCGGGACCGGCCAGGAGCCGCGCGAGCGGCGCGAACAAGGCCTGCCCCGCGCTGTGGAAGCCGCTCAGCGTCACCGGCGCCACCGGGGAGCCGTGGTACGCGCCGATCGCCGTCCGGGCGTCCGCCATGGCGGACACGACGGCGGCCCCGGCATCCGCGAGCACCTGGCCGGCCTCCGTCAGGACGAGGTTGCGGCCCTCCTTGCGGGTCAGCGGGACCTCCACCGACTTCTGCAGCGCGGCCAGCTGCTGCGACACCGCCGACGGCGTGACCAGCAGGGTTTCGGCGACGGCCTTGACGCTGCCGAGGGCCCCCAGTTCGCGGAGCATCTCAAGCTGATGGATTTCCATGCCGCCCAGTCTATGCGCAAGGAAAAGCTAAATCGTCGATTGAGAAAAATACGGTTGTGCTAACGCTTTCCGTACGGGTCTAATGGGTGAGTTGTCCCACACCATCTGCCTCCACGGCAGAGTGTCCCAGAAGTTAGGAAGGCCCATGAAGGCTCTCTACAAGGCCGGTGCCCACGCAGGATTCGAACTCGTCGACCGCCCGGAGCCTGAAACCGGCGCCGGCGACGTCAAGATCCGCGTCATGACCACCGGCATCTGCGGCACCGACCTGCACATCCAGTCCTGGGACGCCTGGGCGCAGGGCATCATCAACGCCCCGCTGATCGCCGGGCACGAGTTCTACGGCGAGGTGGTCGAGGTCGGCGAGGATGTCCTCGACGTCAAGATCGGGGACCGCGTCTCCGGCGAAGGCCACATCGTCTGCGGCATCTGCCGCAACTGCCGCGCCGGGCGCAAGCAGATGTGCATCAACACCGTCAGCGTCGGGGTCCAGCGCGACGGCGCCTTCGCCGAGTTCGTGGTGATCCCCGAAACCAACGTCTGGGTCCACACCGACGCCTCGGTCACCCCGGAACTCGGTGCCATCTTCGACCCCTTCGGCAATGCCGTGCACACCGCGCTCAGCTTCCCGCTCGTCGGCGAGGACGTGCTGATCACCGGCGCCGGGCCCATCGGGCTGATGGCGATCGCCGTCGCCCGCCACGCCGGCGCCCGCAAGATCGCCATCACCGACGTCTCCGCCCCGCGGCTGGAACTGGCCCGGAAGCTCGGCGTCGACCTCGCCATCGACGTCTCGAAGATGCGCGTCAAGGACGCCCAGCGCGAACTGGGCATGCGCGAGGGCTTTGACATCGGCATGGAAATGTCGGGACACCCCACGGCACTGCCTGAGATGATCGACAACATGAACCACGGCGGCCGGATCGCGATGCTGGGACTGCCCAGCCAGTCCATCGACATCGACTGGGGCAAGGTGGTCACGCACATGCTGACCATGAAGGGCATCTACGGCCGCGAAATGTTCGAAACCTGGTACGCCATGAGCGCCATGCTGTCCTCCAACCCGGTACTGCACGCCAACATCTCCGCGGTCGTGACGGACACCCTTCCCGCCACCGACTGGGAGAAGGGCTTCGAGATTGCCCGCGCCGGTGTCGGCGGCAAGGTGGTCCTCGACTGGACCTGCTTCTAACCGCCACCGTTTCGGCCCACCGACCCACCAGCTGAGGAGCACAACCCATGTATTCAGCCATCAAGGACCAGTTGCAGAACGAACTGGACGGGATCCGCAGCGCCGGCCTGTTCAAGACCGAGCGGCACATTGACTCGCCCCAGGCCAACCACATCAAAGCCGGCCAGATCGGCGAGTCCAGCGCGGACGTGTTGAACTTCTGCGCCAACAACTACCTGGGCCTCGCGGACCACCCGGAGATCATCGCCGCCGCCAAGGCCGCGATGGACGAGCGTGGCTTCGGCATGGCCAGTGTCCGTTTCATCTGCGGCACCCAGGACCTGCACCTGGCGCTCGAGGAACGCGTCTCCAAGTTCCTCGGCACCGAGGACACCATCCTGTTCTCCAGCTGCTTCGACGCCAACGGCGGCGTGTTCGAATCGCTCTTCGGCCCGGAAGATGCCGTCATCTCCGACGCGCTGAACCACGCCTCGATCATTGACGGCATCCGGCTCTGCAAGGCCCAGCGCTTCCGCTACGCCAACCAGGACATGGCGGACCTCGAAGCCAAGCTGATCGAGGCCACCACGCAGGAGAATCCGGCCCGCCGCAAGATCATCGTCACGGACGGCGTGTTCTCGATGGACGGCTTCCTGGCCCCGCTGGAAGCCATCTGCGACCTCGCGGAAAAGTACGACGCCATGGTCATGGTGGATGATTCCCACGCCGTCGGCTTCATGGGCGGCACCGGCGCGGGAACCCCGGAGCACGCCGGCGTCTCCGACCGCGTGGACATCTACACCGGCACCTTCGGCAAGGCCCTTGGCGGCGCATCCGGCGGCTACGTCTCCGGCCGCCGCGAAGTCGTGGCCATGCTCCGGCAGAAGGCCCGCCCTTACCTGTTCTCCAACTCGCTGGCCCCGGCCATCGTCGCGGCCACGCTCAAGGCCCTGGACCTCGTGGAGAACTCCGGCGAACTGCGCAGCAAGCTCTTCGCCAACGCAGAACTCTTCCGGAACCGCATGTCCGAGGAGGGCTTCGAGCTGCTTCCGGGCGAGCACGCGATCGTCCCGGTGATGTTCGGCGACGCCGTCATGGCCGCCAAGGTGGCGGACGCCATGCTGCACCACGGGGTCTTCGTGACCGCGTTCAGCTACCCGGTGGTCCCCAAGGGCGCGGCGCGGATCCGCGTCCAGCTCTCCGCCGCGCACAGCGCCGACGACGTCGAGTCCTGCGTGCAGGCTTTCGTGCGCAGCCGCGCCGCGGTGGCAGCAGCCTAGGACGGATCCCCGAGGCCGGACCCCAGCTCAGCACGGGGTCCGGCCTGGGCCGGCCTTGCTGGTTCATCCCGGGTTCCTCCTCTTGCTGGTCCGCGGGACATGCCCAGTCCTGGCAGCGAGGACTGGACATAGTGCCACTATGTCCAATGGCCGCGGCCAGGGAAGGGCATGTCCCGGTCCGGAACGCAGGGCGCCCGGGCGCACGCCTCGGCGTGGGCTGACGCGACATCTGCAAGGATGGAACCATGTCAGCCCATTACGATGTCGTGATTGTCGGCGGCGGTATCGCCGGCCTGTCCCTTGCCTCTGCCCTTGCCGGAAAGTGCAGCGTTGCGCTGGTGGAAGCCGAGCAGACACTGGCGTACCACACGTCTGCGCGCTCGGCCCGGCAGCTGATCCCCAGCTACGGGCCTCCGGTGGTCCAGGAGCTCACCCTCCGCACCCTGGAACTGATCGCGGGGCAGGACGCCGGCCGGCCGGAACCGGTGCTCTCACCGCGCAGCTTTATGCTGATCGGCGACGACGCCGCCGTCCAGGAGCAGGCCAGCGGCCACATGCGGCCCATCACCCACGCCGAGGCCCTGGAACTCTGCCCGGCCCTGGCCCCGGATTCCTTCTCCGCCGCCGGCCTGGACACCGGTTCCTTCGCCTGCAACGCCCCCGTGCTGCTGGAGGACCACCGCCGGCGTGCGCAGGAGGGCGGCGTGGACATCATCACCGGCGCCAGGGTCCACTCGGCCCAGCGCCTCGGCTCAGGCTGGGAACTCGGTGCCGGGCAGGAAGGCTTCCAGGCCGCCGTCGTGGTCAACGCCGCCGGTGCCTGGGCCGACGAACTCGCCGTGCTCAGCGGCGTAGAGAAAGTCCAGCTGCAGCCGTACCGGCGCACCGCGGCGATTGTCGACGTCGAGCATCCCCTTCCGCAAAACAGCCCAATGGTGGCCGCCGCCGATGACAGCTTCTATTTCCGGCGAGACGGCGAACAGGTCCTCATCTCGCCGTCGGAGCATGAACCGAGCGGGCCCGAGGATGCGCAGCCGCACCCGGGCGACATCGAGGCGCTGATCGCCCGGCTCAACACCCTCACCACCCTCGGCATCCGCGGCGTCCGCCAGGCCTGGACCGGGCTGCGGACGGAAGCGGCCGACGGTATCCCGGTGGTGGGGTTCGACGCCGAAGCCCCCGGATTCTTCTGGCTCGCCGGCCAGGGTGGCTACGGCTTCCAGACGTCCTCCGGCATCGCCGAACTGGCCGCGGAACTCGTCCTCGCAGGCCAGGGAGCCTCTGCGGTTCCGGGCGGGGCCCAAGCAGCCGGTCCGGCATCCCGGACAGTGGAAGCGCTGGCGGCGACACGCTGGTCCATCCGACGCTGAAGAATGGACTCATGAGCACCCTCATTACCAACATTGCCGAGCTGATGACCCAGGACGCGGACCACCGGGTCCTGAAGAACGCGGCGGTGGTCATCGAGGGCGAACGGATCTCGTGGCTTGGCTCCGCGGCGGACGCGCCGGCCGCCGACGACGCCGTCGACGCCGGGGGCCGGGCCCTGCTGCCGGGCTGGGTCGACTCGCACACCCACCTGATCTTCGCCGGCGACCGGACCGGCGAGTTCGAGGCCCGGATGGCGGGGGAGAGCTACAGCGCCGGCGGAATCGCCGTGACCACCGGCGCCACCCGGAGCACCAGCGACTTCGACCTCACCCGGCTCGCGATGGGCCGGGTCGCGGAAGCCGTCTCGCAGGGCACCACCTACCTCGAAACCAAGACCGGGTACGGCCTGGATGTGGAGAACGAGGCCCGCAGCGCCCGGATCGCCTCCACCGTGGCGGACGAGGTCACCTACCTCGGCGCGCACCTCGTGCCCGCCGGGATGGACGCCGAGGAATACACGGACCTGGTCTGCGGCCCCATGCTCTCGGCCGTCCGGCCGTTCGTGCACTGGGCCGACGTCTTCTGCGAGCGGGGCGCCTTCGATGAGGACCAGTCCCGGCGCGTGCTCCAGGCCTGCCGCGACGCCGGGCTGGGCCTGCGCGTGCACGGCAACCAGCTCGGCGAAGGCCCCGGCGTGCGGCTCGCCGTGGAATTCGGTGCCGCGAGCGTGGACCACGTGAACTACCTGTCCGTCGCCGACGTCGACGCCCTCGCCGCCAGCTGGTCCGGCTGGGACGCCGCGTCCGGTGACGGGCGCGGCACCGTGGCGACGTGCCTGCCGGCATGTGACCTGTCCACCCGCCAGCCGCTGGCGCCGGGCCGGGAACTGCTCGACGCCGGCGTGCAGCTTGCCCTGGCCTCCAACTGCAACCCGGGTACCTCCTACACCAGCTCGATGGCCTTCTGCGTCACCACCGCCGTGCTCCAGATGCGCCTGAGCGTCCACGAGGCGGTGCGCGCCGCGACCTACGGCGGCGCGCTGGCGCTCGGCCGGGAGTCAGGGAACGACGCCGACGGGGAACGCGCCGTCGGCTCGATCGCCGTCGGACACCGCGCGGACCTGCACCTGCTCAACGCGCCCTCGGCCACGCACCTGGCCTACCGGCCCGGCATTCCGCTGACCCACGCCGTCTGGCGCGCGGGGGTCCGCGCCCGCTGACCCACCCAACTGACTCGCAGCAGGGGCTGTTTTGGACGCTCAAAACAGCCCCTGCTGCGAGTCAGTTTCGTTAGTTAGAAATACATCGGCGGGGCGTCGAGCACCGTTTCGTCGACGCGGCGCTCCACCCACTGGCTGAAGGGTTTGTCCAGCTCATACTTGCCCAGCTCGGTCCGCAGGAGGCTCCGGACCTCGGCATTGTCCGGGTTGTTGAGGGACTCGAAGTACTCCACGGACCAGTGGAACCAGCGCATGCAGAACAGCCGCATGGTGAGCCCGTGGGTGACGAACAGCGCGTTGGGGGCGTAGTCCGGCCTGGACCAGTGGCGGTACAGGGTTTCCATAAATGAGGAGACCCGGTCGTAGACGTCCGAGCCGGATTCGCCCTCCCGGAAGCGGTAGAAGAAGTGGCCGTAGGCGTTGCGGAGCTCCTTCTGGTCCTCGATCTCGCCGGCGATCTGGAAATTCGCCCAGTCCTGCTCCCGCAGCCGCGGCTCCTCGATGACCCGCTCGATCAGCGGACCGAGGTTGAGGGCCTCCAGGGTCTGGTAGGCCCGAAGGTAAGGGGAGACATACACGCAGGCCTGCTGGCCGTCCAGCAGCCGCCGGACCTGTTCACCGGCTGCCCGGGCCTGTTCCACACCGAGTTCGGTCAGCGGAATCCGGTAATCGGGCACCCGGTTGTAGATGGAAGTGTCGGCGTTGGCGGCGGACTGGCCATGCCGGATCAGAATGATTTTCCCGGGCGCACTCATAAACCCCAAGCATAGGGCCCGGCAGCGTCGCGGCCCCGATTCAGGCAACTACCGGCAACTGCAGGCAAGATGTAACCATGTTGGTTCCCTCCCGCCGCCGGCTGCGGCTTGAAATGTGGATTGTCCTGGGCTTGTCCCTGGGACAGTCGGCCGTGTATTCGGTGGTGCAGCTGCTGGACAAGATGACCAGGGCGCCGCTCGCCGAGGGGACCTCCACGCTGAACCGCTCGCAAAGCAGCCGCGAGTACTTCGACCTCACCTACCAGCTGCTGGACATCATCTTCGCCCTGGTCCCCGTGGTCCTCGTGATCTATTTCCTGACGGAAAACCGGCCGTCCGGCCACGGCATCACGGCCTTCCAGAGACTGGGCCTCAACTTCAACCGGCCCGGCAGGGACCTGCTGCAGGGCTTCGGCCTGGCGGCGCTGATCGGCATCCCGTCGCTGGGCCTCTACGCCGCCGGCCGCGCGCTCGGCATCACGACGGCGATCATTCCCAGCGCGCTGGACGCCTACTGGTGGACGGTGCCGGTGCTGGTCCTCTCCGCGATCCGGCACGGGATCGTGGAGGAAGTGATCGTGGTGGGCTACCTGCTGGACCGGCTCGGGAAGCTCGGCTGGTCCGTGCCTGCGGCCATCTTCGCCAGCGCCATGCTGCGGGGCAGCTACCACCTGTACCAGGGGTTCGGCCCGTTCATCGGCAATGCCATCATGGGCGTCATCTTCGCCGTGGTCTACACCAAAACCCGCCGGCTGATGCCGCTCGTGATCGCCCACGCCGTCCTGGACATCGTGGCATTCGTCGGCTTCAGCCTCTTTGGCAAGGCCATCGGCCTGGGCTGAGTGCGCACCAACACAAAGCAACGCGGAGTCACTTCGAGCCCATCCGGAGGCACTGGACGGGCGCGAAGTGACCCCGCGTCGCCTTTCAGAGCCGGCCGGGCCGCCGGTGCGCCGTTTCTGTATTGGCGTTAAAGTATTTCGGCCGTCATCGGTGGGTGACGTCATTGGCACCCGCTGATGGCGGCCGAAGTGTGGGGCGGTGAAACGTCAGATCGTGACGGCTCCGGAGGCCGTCTCGAACGTGACGGACAGGATGCCGGGGGTTCCGCGGGGAGCGATCCAGTTCACGGCCACGTCTTCCAGCGGCTTTTCCACCGGAACACCCAGCCATTCGGTGACGCGCTCGGCGGAGCCGGCAATCGTGAGGGCGGACATCTTGACCTGGCTCTCGTAGGCCTTCGACGGGTGGAGTTCCGGGTCGCCTTCCCACCTGAGCATGTACGGGACCTGGGGATCGGCGATGAGCCCGAGGATGCCGATCTGCTTCCAGACCAGTTCGCGGCCGTCCGGGAACTTGCGGTTGCCGTTGACGGCGGCGCGGCCGAGCCGCTCCTCGAACGGGGCCAGGTCGTCAACCTCGACGCACCAGCCCATCCAGCCGCCGCCTGCTTCGGAGCGGGCACGGACGGCCTGGCCGAAGGGGGCCTTGTCGGAGGCCGGGTGGTTCAGGACCTCCACGACCTCCAGGTACTTGTGTCCCGCGAGCGGGATGATCATGTTGCGGGTCCCGAATCGGGGGTGTACTCCGCCCTTCACGGCTTCGACGCCGAGGGCAGACGCAATTCGTTCGGTGGTGGCAGCGAGGCCATCTTGTTCACAGGCGTAAGAGACGTGATCCATGCGCATGACCTCATCTTGGCACTTTGTGATGCGGCTCTCAGCTTAGGCTCGCCTAACCGAGATGGGATGTCATTTTCGGGGTGCCCCCGAAGTGCTCTTTTCCGCGTCATTGCGCGGAACCAGGGGGCCCGGCCGGGCCAGCCGGCCGCCCGGCTTCATCTTCGTCACAAAGCTATCCAGAGCCCGGAACCCGTTCCTAGACTGGGGTCAGGTCATGAGTGCCAGCGCACAGCCCCGGCTTGCTGGCCGGCAACCCTCGTATCGCGGTGGGGTGCCCCGGGTGAAGACCTGGCCGTCCGGCGCCCGCCGGAAGGCAAGCGCGGCGCCAGAGTTGACCCGGGCCAAGGAGCTCCGGGCAGTCTGTGCCCAGTCCCCAAAGGAGTCTCCGATGTCCAACGCCTGGTCCTTCGAAACCCGCCAGATCCACGCCGGCCAGGAGCCGGACAGCGCCACCGGTGCCCGGTCGCTTCCGATCTACCAGACGACGTCGTTCGTCTTCCCCAGCGCTGAAAGCGCCGCCAACCGGTTCGCCCTCGCCGAACTGGCTCCCATCTACACCCGGATCGGCAACCCCACCCAGGACGCCGTGGAACAGCGCGTGGCCAGCCTGGAAGGCGGGCTCGCGGCGCTCTTGCTGAGCTCCGGGCAGGCCGCGGAGACTTTCGCGATCCTGAACATCGCCGAGGCCGGAGACCATGTGGTGGCCAGCCCCAGCCTCTACGGCGGCACCTACAACCTCCTGGCGCACACCCTGAAGAAGTTCGGTATCTTCGTAACGTTTGTGGAGGACCCGGACAACCTGGCCCAGTGGCGCGACGCCGTGCAGCCCAACACCAAGCTGTTCTTCGGCGAAGTGGTCTCCAACCCGCGCCAGGACGTCCTGGACATCGAGGGCATCTCGCAGGTGGCCCATGAGGCCGGGGTGCCGCTGATCGTGGACAACACCCTTTCCACGCCGTACCTCATCCGGCCGATCGAATGGGGCGCGGACATCGTGGTCCACTCCGCCACCAAGTACCTCGGCGGCCACGGCGCCGCGATCGCCGGCGTGATCGTGGACTCCGGCAACTTCGACTTCGGCGCGGATCCGGAGCGGTACCCGGGATTCAACACCCCTGACCCCACCTACAACGGCCTGGTCTACGCCCGGGACCTCGGCAAGGACGGCGCCCTCGGCGCCAACCTCTCCTACATCCTCAAGGCACGCGTCCAGCTGCTGCGCGACCTCGGCTCGGCGGTATCCCCGTTCAACGCCTTCCTCATCGCCCAGGGCATCGAGACCCTGAGCCTGCGCGTGGAGCGGCACGTCGCCAACGCCACCGCTGTCGCCGAATGGCTCGAGGCCAGGGACGACGTCGAATCGGTCGCCTATGCCGGGCTGCCGTCGAGCCCCTGGTACGAGCGCGGCCGCAAGTACGGGCCCAGGGGGACCGGCGCCGTCGTGGCCTTCAACATCGCCGGGGGAGCGGAGGCCGGCAAGCGGTTCGTCGACGCCCTGGAGCTGCACTCGCACGTCGCGAACATCGGTGACGTGCGCTCGCTGGTCATCCACCCGGCGTCGACCACGCACAGCCAGCTCTCCCCGGAGCAGCAGGCCGTTGCCGGCGTCAACCCCGGTCTGGTGCGCCTGTCCGTGGGCCTGGAGCACATCGACGACATCCTCGCGGACCTCGAAGCCGGCTTCCGGGCGGCCAAGGACGCCTAAGCGAGGTCAACGCCGAGTTTCCCCACCTTTGCGGGCATGAGGCCGGGAGTCGCCGACACTCCGGGGCGACCCGCCGCCCACGGCCTTCAAAAGTGGGGAAACTGCGGTGCTGACGCATGTGGCTGTCACACGGGCGTCACAATCTTCGCCACAACGCCGCCGCATTTCGTAAGCTCAGTGCAGGTCATGAGTGCCAGCGACAGCCCCGGCTTGCTGGCCGGCAACCCTCCTTTCGCGGCGGGGTGCCCCGGGTGAAGACCTGGCCTGCCGGTCAGCTGACGGTGGGCAAGCGCGAAGTTAGGTCCTCACATGACGATTGCCGTCACCCGCCAGGGTGCACCCGTAAACACGACCGCCCACGTCCAGGCCCCGGTTCCGGGTGATGCAGCCCTGGATGGAACGGTCCGGTACCTCCGGATTGGCGACCTGGACCTCGAATCCGGCGCCCGGCTGCCGGATGTCACCCTTGGCTATGAGACCTGGGGAACCCTCAATCCGGACGGCTCCAATGCGGTGCTGATCGAACACGCCCTGACGGGGGACACCCACGTCACGCGGGGTGCCGGCGAGGAACCGGGGTGGTGGGAGCAGCTTGCCGGACCCGGCGCCCCCGTGGACACGGACAAGTACTTCGTCGTCTCTATCAACATCCTTGGCGGCTGCTACGGCTCGACGGGACCCTCGACGCCGGCGCCGGACGGCCGGCCCTGGGGGTCCCGCTTCCCGCTGGTCACCCTGCGGGACACGACGGCGGCCGAAGCCAGGCTGGCGGACGCCCTGGGCATCCGCAGCTGGTACGCCGTGCTGGGCGGTTCACTGGGCGGGGCGCGGGCACTCGAGTGGGCCGTCAGCTACCCGGACCGGGTCCGGCGCTGCGGCGTGTTTTCGGTGGGCGCCAGCAGCACCGCCGAACAGATTGCCTTCGCCCAGGCCCAGACCCTGGCCATCAGGCAGGACCCCAACTTCAACGGCGGGGACTACTACGGCGGTCAGCAGCCGGAAGCAGGCCTGGCACTGGCCCGGCGGATCGCCCACATCACCTACCGCTCGGCCGCGGAGCTGGATGGACGGTTCGGCCGGAATGCCCAGGAACAAGAGGCCCCGCTGGAAGCAGGCTCGCTGGCCGGCCGCGGCCGCTACCAGGTGGAGAGCTACCTCGACCACCAGGGCAACAAGCTGGTCCGCCGCTTCGATGCGAACAGCTACATCGCCATCACCGAAGCGCTCATGAGCCATGACATCAGCCGCGGCCGCGGCGCCCTCACGGAGGCCCTGGCCCCGGCCACGGCGGAATTCCTGGTGGCAGCCGTCGACTCGGACCGGCTGTACTTCCCGGCCCAGTCCCGGGCGCTCGCCGCCGCCCTGCCGGGGGACGTGGCCGTCCACACCATCGAGGCGCCGATCGGACACGACGGTTTCCTGACCGAGATCGGCCAGCTCAGCACCCAGCTTCGGCAGAACTTCTTCGGCTAGGCGTACTTCGGCACTCTGCCGGACGGGCCGCGCCGGTCCGGCAGAACGACGTCGGGCCCGGACTGGCGCCGGAGGAAGGACCGGCAACCGCCCTGGGAATTTGCCTCGGCCGCCGGGAACTCCGCCGGCGAGCTCCGCACCCGCTGGCAGGACGCCGCTGTGCGCTCGCGCACCCTCGTGGGCGAGGCCCTCGCCGACGGCGGGACGGACTCGCTGGCACGCCGTGCATGGCCCGACGGCGGGGCGCCCAGCCTGCGGTGGATCCTTTGCCACATGATCGAGGAGTACGCCCGGCACAACGGCCACGCCGATTTGCTGCGCGAATCCGTGGACGGAAGCACCGGAGAATGAGGCCAGTTGTGCATTTTTGCAGATGCGCTCTGCACTAATGGCCGTTGAGGACCGGGGCTTGAGCGTCCATACTCGTTGAGAATGATGCCCGTGTCACAAATCACAGGTATCCATTGCCCAGAGGTCCATAGGGTGTCGACGGAGACGCCAAAGGAGTCGAAATGAGTACGCAAAACGCTGCCGCCAGGCGGCCGGAAGAGGAAGACGTCAAATCGTCCGGCCTCAAGAAAGTTGTAACGGCCTCCATGGCCGGCACCGTAGTCGAATGGTATGAGTTCTTCCTCTACGCCTCCGCGGCGACCCTCGTCTTCGGCAAGATCTTCTTCCCGAACTCCGGCACGGAACTTGACGGCATCATCGCCGCCTTCCTGACCTACGCCGTCGGCTTCGTTGCCCGCCCCATCGGCGGCATCGTCTTCGGCCACTTCGGCGACAAGTTCGGCCGCAAGCAGCTGCTCCAGCTCAGCATCATCCTGGTGGGCGTCTCCACCTTCCTGATGGGCTGCCTGCCCACCTTCCAGCAGATCGGCTACTGGGCTCCGGCACTCCTCGTCTTCCTGCGCTTCGCCCAGGGCTTCGCTGTTGGCGGTGAATGGGGCGGTGCAGTCCTGCTCGTTGCCGAGCACAGCCCCAGCAAGTCCCGCGGCTTCTGGTCCTCCTGGCCGCAGTCCGCCGTTCCGCTGGGCAACCTGCTCGCCACCGGTGTGCTGTTCGCGCTGTCCGCCACGCTGTCTTCCGCTGACTTCCTCAGCTGGGGCTGGCGCGTGGCCTTCTGGCTCTCCGCCGTGATCGTGCTGGTCGGCTACTACATCCGGACCAAGGTCACTGACGCCCCCATCTTCCTGGAGGCCCAGAAGGAAGTCGCGGAAGAGAAGAAGGGCTACGGCGTCGGCGAAGTGTTCCGCCGCTACCCCCGCGGCGTTTTCACCGCCATGGGCCTGCGCTTCGCGGAGAACATCCTCTACTACCTCGTGGTCACGTTCTCCATCACCTACCTGAAGGTCATCGTCCAGACGGACACCTCCCGGATCCTGCTCCTGCTGCTCGTGGCGCACGCAATCCACTTCGCCGTGATCCCCATGGTCGGCAAGCTCTCCGACAGCCTCGGCCGCAAGAAGGTCTACATGGCGGGCGCCATTCTGGGCGGCACCTGGGGCTTCTTCGCCTTCCCGATGATGGACACCAAGAACGACCTCATCATCCTCGCGGCGATCACCATCGGCCTGCTGTTCCACTCGCTCATGTACGCCGGCCAGCCGGCCATCATGGCCGAAATGTTCCCGACCCGGATGCGCTACTCCGGCGTTTCGCTGGGCTACCAGGTCACCTCGATCGTGGCCGGCTCAATGGCGCCGATCATCGCCGTCGCCCTGCTCAGCCAGTTCAAGTCCTCGACGCCGGTGGCCATCTACCTGCTCGGCGCCTGCGTGGTCACGATGGTGGCCGTGTTCTTCCTCAAGGAAACCCGCGGTATCTCCCTGCACGACGTCGACGCCGCGGATGCCCAGGGCACCGCGGACCTGCTCGCCGCTGCCAAGAAGTAGGCAAGCAGAACCGACAGCAACAACGAAGCAACGGCAACAGCCCGGGCCCCGCACTGCGGGACCCGGGCTGTTGCCGTCTGCGCCGCCGATTCAACAGGCCGCTCCTGCGGCAGCGATCCACCACTGCGCTAGGCTCCGGTTATGCCACTCCTCAACAGTTCGCTCCACGCTGCGAACCAGCGGGTGACCCACAACTGGTCCATGGCCGTGCCTGCGGAGCGCGTCTGGTGGGGGCTCACCAGCCCTGAGGCTTTGCCGCACTGGCTGGGGAAACTGATCTCGGGGAGGTTCCTCGTCGGCAACGCCATCACGATTAAGCATGCCAAAGGCTATGTCTGCACCAGCCGTATTCAAGAGTGTGAAGCGGCGCAGATTCTTGGCATGACGTGGGAGTTCCCAGACGAACCTCTCTCGCAAGTGAGGATTGTGCTCACTTCAGGCGGCAGGTCGACACGCTTGGCGTTGCAGCACGACGGGCTCGGAAACCACGCCGCGGACTACCTGCCCGGCTGGCACACACACCTTCTTTACCTTGAAGCGCTGCTCCTGGGTCAACCGCTCTCGCTGGCCGACTTCTGGTCCACCTACAACGGAATCGCCGACTCCTGAATCTGCCGGATCGGGGCCCCGCACCGCGTCAGCTGGCCGGCTCAGCCCGCCAACACGTCCTGGCGCGCGGAAATCTCGGTCCGGATCGCCTCCAGCACGGCCTGCACCGGCGCCGAACGCAGGGACTCGGCCCGTGCCACCGCCCAGATGGGGAGCTGCCGCTGGAAGTCGTCCGGCAGCACGGGTAGGAACGTGGGGTCGCCCACCACCAGGAAGTTGGGCAGCAGGCCGATCCCGGCACCCCGCCGGACGGCTTCCAGCTGGGCGAAGATGCTGGTGGCCTGGAAGCTGGACCGCGGGACGGGCAGCTGGGTGGAACGGTGGCCCAGTTCTGCGACCTGCAGTGCCGACTCCACGTACGAGACAAAGCCGTGCTGCCGGACGTCGTCGAGCGTCACCGGCAGACCGTGCTCTCCGGCGTACTGCGGGCTCGCATAGAGCCGGAGGAAGTAGTTGGACAGGAAGATGGTCTGCGCATTGCTGACGTCCAGGTTGCCCACCACCACCTCGAGGTCCACTCCGGACCGGTTCTGGCTGACCTTTCGGGTGGCGCTGAGCATTTCGACGTTGAGCAGCGGGTGCGCCCCCTGCAGCCGCACCAGGGCGGGCGCCACGAAGCCGGCGCCGAAGCCGTCCGGGGTGCTGATCCGGACCAGGCCAGAGAGGACGTCTTCGGACTGCGCGATCCGGTTGGTGAGCGCCCCGAGCGTTTCCTCGATCGCCTCCGCAGCGGCCACCGCCTCATTGCCGAGGTCTGTCAGTTCCCAGCCGTGCGGGCTCCGCTCCAGCGTGCGCCCGCCGAGCTGCTTGTCCAGGGCCAGGATCCGGCGGGAGATGGTGGTGTGGGTGGTACCGAGCGTTTCCGCCACCGCATTGAACCTGCCCAGCCGGGCAACGGTCAGCAGGATCAGCAGATCGTCGGGACTCGGAAGCCGCCTTAAGTCCACCAGAACTCCTTCGGATCAAGGTATGTGCATCCATGCACATACCGTCTGTAGTTTTTCCCCTTGATTGCACTGTAACAGGGTGTGATGCTGGACACGGAACTTCCGGTGAACGGCCGGAACGCGCGCACGGCGCGTATCAGCAGCACCGGCAAGACCTGCGGCAACGACGCGCAGGAACACGCAAAGCAAAGGAGCTTATGCCATGGCAGTAATCGCTTGGATCGGACTGGGGAACATGGGCGGGTCCATGTCGGTAAATCTCGCCAAGGCCGGCCACGACGTCCGCGGCTTCGACCTGAACGCCGAGGCCGTGGCCGCCGCAGAGGCGGGCGGCGTCAAGCCCGCCGGGAGCATCGCCGACGCCGTCGACGGCGCCGACGTCGTCTTCACCATGCTTCCCAAGGGCGAGCACGCCCGCGCCGTCTACCTCGGTGAAGGCGGTGTCCTGGCCCATGCGGACACCCGCACGCTGCTGGTGGATTCCTCCACGATCGACATCGCCTCCGCCCAGGCCCTGCACGACGCCGCCGCTGCCGCCGGCTTCCGCTTCGTCGACGCACCGGTGTCCGGCGGCATGAGCGGCGCGAAGGCCGCCACCCTGACCTTCATGATCGGCGGCGAGGCCGGGGCCGTGGCCGAGGCCACCGAGTACATCAGGCCGATGGCCGCCAACATCATCCCGACCGGCGGGGCCACCACCGGCCAGGCCGCCAAGATCTGCAACAACCTCATGCTTTTCATCAACCTGGCCTCCACGGCCGAAGGCGCTGTCCTGGCCGACCGGCTCGGGCTGGACAAGCAGGTCTTCTGGGACATCGCATCCGTCTCCTCCGGCGACAGCTGGGCGCTGCGCACGTGGTACCCGGTGGCCGGCGTGGTCCCCACCGCGGCCTCCAACAACGACTTCGCCCCGACCTTCACCACTGAGCTGGCCAACAAGGACATCGGACTCGCCATCAGCGCGGCCCGGGACACCGGCACCCCGCTGGAAATCGGCGAGCACGTCCAGCAGCTCTTCCAGCGCCTGATCGACGCCGGCCAGTCCGGCACCGACTGCTCCGCAATCGTCAAGCTGGTCGACGGCTCCCTCGACGCCGCCAACTAGCCTCCACATTTTTTAGAAAGAGAACCACCATGGAACGCATTCCGCACTTCATCAACGGCGCCCTGATTTCCGACGCCGAGCGCTACGGCCCGGTCTTCAACCCGGCCACCGGCGAGCAGGAGAAAGAGGTCGCCCTGGCCTCCGCCGCCCGCGTCGAGGAGGCCATCGCGGCCGCCCGCGCCGCCCTGCCCGGCTGGCGCGCCACCAGCCTCGCCAAGCGCACCACCATCTTCTTCAAGGTCCGCGAACTGCTCATGCAGCGCCGGCCGGAACTGGCCGCCCTCCTGACCAGCGAACACGGCAAGGTCCTCTCCGACGCCGAGGGCGAGATCACCCGCGGCCTGGAGAACATCGAATTCGCCACCGGGCTGTCCCACGCGCTCAAGGGCGAGCGCTCCGAGCAGGTGGCCGGCGGCGTCGACGTCCACTCCGTGCGCCAGCCGGTCGGCGTCGTCGCCTGCATCACCCCGTTCAACTTCCCGGCCATGGTGCCGCTGTGGATGATCGGCAGCGCCCTGGCCTGCGGCAACACCGTGCTCCTCAAGCCCAGCGAGAAGGACCCGTCCTCCGCTAACTTCATCGCGCAGGTCTTTGCCGAGGCCGGCCTGCCCGCCGGTGTGCTCAACGTCGTGCACGGCGACAAGGAAGCCGTCGACGTCCTGCTCGAACACCCGGACGTCAAGGCCATCAGCTTCGTCGGCTCGACGCCGATCGCCCAGTCCATCTACAAGCGCGCCGCCGACCACGGCAAGCGTGTCCAGGCCCTGGGCGGCGCCAAGAACCACATGGTGGTCCTGCCCGACGCGGACCTGAACATGGCCGCCGACGCCGCCGTCTCGGCCGCCTACGGTTCCGCCGGGGAACGCTGCATGGCGGTCAGTGTGCTGGTCGCCGTCGGGAACATTGCCGATGAGCTCGTCGATGCGATCACCACCCGGATGGCCACGCTCAAGATCGGCCCCGGCACGGACCCGGCATCACAGATGGGCCCGCTCATCACCGCCGAGCACCGCGACAAGGTCGCCTCCTACGTCGCCGGCGCGGCCGAGGAAGGCGCCACCGTGGTGGTGGACGGCCGGGACCAGCAGTTCGACTCCAACGGCTTCTTCATCGGCGTCAGCCTGGTTGACCACGTCAAGCCCGGCATGAAGGTCTACGACGACGAGATCTTCGGCCCGGTCCTGTCCGTGGTCCGCGTCGAGAGCTACGCCGACGCCGTCCAGCTCGTCAACGACAACGAGTTCGGCAACGGCACGGCGATCTTCACCCGCGACGGCGGCGCCGCGCGGCAGTTCGAGTTCGACGTCGAGGCCGGCATGGTGGGCGTCAACGTGCCCATCCCAGTTCCGGTGGGCACCTTCTCCTTCGGCGGCTGGAAGAGCTCGCTCTTCGGCGACACCCACATGTACGGCCCTGAAAGCATCCGGTTCTACACCCGCGGCAAGGTAGTGACCACCCGCTGGCCGGATCCGTCCACCTCGGTCATCGACCTCGGCTTCCCGCAGGTCGACTAGCCCCCCCCACGCCAAAGCAACGCGGGGTCACTCCCAGCCCATCCACGACTGGATTTTGGGCCGTAAGTGACTCCGCGATGCTTGGGTTTTGGGGATTAGAGTGGGCTGGCAGGATCACCCAGGACCCAGGAGGCATTGTGACCACGCTCATCAACCGCCCCAATACGGCTTTGCTCGTCGTCGACATGCAGCTCGGCGTCGTCGCGGATGCCTATCGCCGCGACGACGTCATCGCGACCATCGCCGCCCTCGTGGAGAAGGCTCGCGGCGCCGGCGTCGACGTCGTCTGGGTCCAGCACAGCAGCGAGGAGCTCCCGCGGGGCAGCGACGCGTGGTCGTACGTGCCGGAGCTCGCCCGGCGCGAGTCGGAGCCCCTCCTGCCGAAAGAGTACAGCGACGCGTTCGAGGCGACCGGCCTTGAGTCTGTGCTTGCCGATCGCGGCATCGGCCGGTTCTTCCTGGCCGGAGCGCAGACCGACGAGTGCATCCGTTCGACCCTCCACGGCGGTATCACCCGCGGCTACGATGTCACGCTGGTCGCGGACGCCCACACCACCGAGGACCTGAGCGAATTTGGCGCGCCGCCGCCGGAGCTGGTGGTGGCGCACACCAATTTGTACTGGCAATATCACAAGGCCCCGGGGAGGACGGCGGGAACGGTCAACGCGGCCGACGTCGACTTCGCTAGCCCTTCATGATCTCCGCACGCTGGGCCATGTAGTCCTCCATGGTGAGATCGCCGTCGCTGTAGCGCTGGTCCAGTTCCGCGAGCTTGCGAGCCCGGAATCCCTGCGGCGCTGCCGCGGACGGCGGCGGGGGCACGGCGGGCCCGGAAGGCGGGGGAGCGCTGGACTGCTGGGTACCGAACTGCGGGGCACCGAACTGCCCGGCGTCCTGCTGCGGGAAGGGCCGTGGCTGGTTGCCGGGGTAGTCCGGGCTGTCCTCATAGGGGACGGGGTACTGGCCGGGGTACTGCTGGTTTGGGTACTGGCCGGGGACCTGTCCGCCCGGGTACTGCTGGTTTGGGTACGGCTGGTTTGCCGGCGGCATGGGCTGCCGCGGTGCGCCGAGCTCGCCGAACGCCCCGAAATAGTCCCGTTGGGTCATGCCGTCGCGCGGCTGCTTGTTCTGCTGCCCCGGATAGGGGCCGGGACCGAAACCGGATTGGCCGCCGGGGAACTGCCCGAACTGGTCCGGGCCGCCGGGCATGCCTTGGTTCTGGTTCCTGCCCCGCATGGACCTCTTGTAGTAGCGCATCGCCATCGGGATCAGGAATGACAAAATGATGATCCAAAAGAACAGACTGTTCACGGTACCGGGCCTCTCAGGAAGTGTACTTCCAGCTTAACGCCCGCACTCTGTCTGACGTGCCCCACGGTGCCCGGCCGCCCGGGGGCAGCGGCGTGGTCATGCGGCACGGACGGCCGGCAGCCCCAGGAACCTGCCGTACGACGCCACTGCCAGGTTGATGGCGGATTCCGTTTCGGGATCCGGCCTGATCCGCAGCCGGATATCCAGTTCGCAGCGGCCGCGGACCAAGCGGTGCCGCCACACCCCGGCCAGCCGGCCGTCCCGCAAAACCAGATGGGCCGGTTCGCCCGCTACCGGAGCAAACGGCGCCGCGCCGCCCAGATAATGCCGCGACGCCGAGTACCCCATGACGTATTCGTCGTAGCACTGGACCAGATCGATCCGGGGCGGGACGCTGGCGGCCGCCGTGACGGCAGCCTCCGGCGCAACATGGAAGTCGACGCCGTCGATCCGTACTGTCTCCAGCGACCCGGGCGTGCTGTCCTGCAGGAGCCGCAGCCCTGCCCGGACGTCCGCCAGGGTCAGTCCGGACCAGTCCGCGCAGTCCCTGTCCGTCGCCGGGCCGCGGCTGGCGAAGTACCGCCGGACGAGTTCGGCCAGGGCTGCCGGCCTTTCCAGCAGCGAGGCCGGGGCGGCGGGAACGCGCTCCTCAAAGAGCGCGTAGCTCTGCTTCAGCGCGCCTCCCGCGCTCCGCACCGGGGCCCCGCTGGCAAGCACCCCGCTGGCCTCCGCGTGCATGATCCGGTAGGCCAGCCCGAGGCCCTCGGCGGCCAGGCCGGCTGTCCGGAGCACTTCGGCGAGCTGCTCCCTGGTCTTGTGCTTGCCGCCGTCCACGGCTGCGGCCAGCACCCGGTTGCTCTGCGCGGCCTCAGCGGCATCTAGCCCGGTCCGGCGATACATCCCCGCGTTCCCCTTGTGAATCCGCGGCGCGGAGAGCGCCAGCAGCCAGCGCAGATCGTCCCGGTGCACAAAATGCCACGTGGGCCTCAGAATGTGGGTGCGCAGGATGGTCCCGTCGGACACGGCCTGCTCCACCGCGGCTGCTGTGGTTCCCGCGCTGCGCTGGGCCAGCGTCCAGCGGGCGTAGGCGAACTCCTGGGACTGCACCGCCAGCAGGTTCTTCAACGCGTCCTCCGCCGTGGGCGCGAAAGGTTCGCGCAGCCGCTGATGGCGCAGCCGCAGCCGCACGACGTCGTCGGGGTCCATCACATCATTCCGGCCGCTGCGCTGCGGCGGTCAGGAGCGCACGGGCTCTTCGGCACCGGGCGGGCCTTCGCCCGAGCCGAGCGGCATTCCGGGGCCGAAGACCGGGCCGGGGAGGGGGCGCTTGGCCGTAATGCCGTCGCCGGAGGACCGGTGCCGAAGCCGGCGGACCACCCACGGCACAAAGTGTTCGCGCGCCCACACCAGATCCCCGGAGCGTGCCTGCCGCCAGCTGCGGGGCGGCAGGGGCTTGGGGGAGAGCGGTTCCAGGGTGTGCTCGACGTTCAGGGAATCCAGGACCATGGCCGCAATGGTGTGGTGGCCCAGCGGCGAGAAGTGCAGGCGGTCCGCATCCCACATTTGCGGATCGTTCAGCTGCCGCAGGGACCACATGTCCGCGATGATCGCATCGTGGCGGGCCGCAATGGTGCGGAGGTTCTCGTTGTAGATGGCCACTTTGCTGCGCACCCGGCCCAGCACGGTCGAACCGGTGTCGGGGCCGTTGAAGAGGACCACCGTGGCGCCGGCCAGGCTGAGGATCTGCACCACCGAGTCCAGCTTCTCGGCCAGGGCATCCGGATCCCCGCCGGGGCGGATCAGGTCGTTCCCGCCGGCGGACAACGTCACAAGATCGGGCCGGAGGGACAGGCAGTGGGCCAACTGCTGGTCCACGATCTGCTGCAGGAGCCGGCCCCGAACGGCCAGGTTGGCGTAGGCAAAACCCTCGTGGCCGCGGCTGAGCTCCTCGGCCACGCGGTCCGCCCAGCCCCGGTGGCCGCCCGGACTCGCCGGTTCGGGATCACCGATGCCTTCCGTGAAGGAATCCCCCATGGCCACATAGCGGGTCCAGGGGTGGGTAACGGCGTTGTCTGGAGAGTTCTCCATGGCTTCGGTTTCGCTCACCTTCATATCGTGCACTGTTCCTGCAAAGCTACGCCACCGTAGGTTGTTACCTTCGGGTAACTGTAAGAATGGACCCATGACTTCCGCCGCTGCCTTCCCCGCCCCCGTTGTCCTCTGGTCCAAGCCCGCGGAGGAGCGGGCCGGAAAGCCGCTCCTGGTTCTGCTGCACGGCTACGGGGCCAACGAAGAGGACCTCCTGAGCCTGGCGGACATGCTGCCGCAGGAATTCGTGGTGGCCTCGGTGCGCGCCCCGCTGGTGTCCGGTGCGGGTTTTACCTGGTTCCCGCTGACTGCATCGATCGACTACACCCTGGAAGCGGTCAAGGATGCCGCCTCGTACGTAGAGGACTGGCTTGACTCGGTCCGGCCGGACCACCCGTCCGTGACGCTGCTGGGCTTTTCGATGGGGATGGCGCTGGCCACCACCCTGCTCCGGCGGCGGCCCGCGGACTACGCCGCCGTCGTCGGGCTGTCCGGGTTTGCGGTCGACGCCGACGGCGACCCCAGCTTCCGCGACGCCGAACTGGACGGGACGGTGCCGGTGTTCTGGGGCCGCGACCAGCAGGATCCGGTCATCACGCCGGACAAGATCGAGTTCACCATGGGCTGGGTGCGCAAGCACGTGAAGCTCACCAAGGTGCTCTACAGCGGCATGTGGCACGGCATCAACCAGCAGGAAATCGGGCACGTCTCCGAGTTCCTCACGCACGGCGTGCTGGCCAAGTAGCCCCACGGCGCAACTCGCCCCACGACGGCCGGCGGCTTCCGCCCGGCGTCGTGCGTCCGCGTCGAATGCCGGGGGCTAGGCTCCGGCGGGGGTGCTGATCCGCACGGTCTGGCCGTTCACGGTCACGGTGTCGCCGTGACGGAGCTGGCGGCCGCGGCGTTCGTCGATCTCACCGTTGACCTTGACGAGCCCGGCCTTGATCAGCTCAGCCGCCTCCACACCGTCCTCGACCAGGCTGGCGAGCTTCAGCAGCTGGCCGAGCCGGATCATGTCGTCGCGGATGGGGATCTCTTCGATTTCCGGGTTGCTCATACAAGCAATGATGCCTGACGTAAGGTGGCAGGAATGACCCATACTCCCCGGCTTCCGTTCCTCGCCGGGCTGCCCCTCGCAGTGGCGGCGGGGCTGCTTATGCCTGTCCAGGGCAGGATCAACGGCGCCCTCGGTGCGGCGCTCGCGGACGGGATCGCCGCCGCCGTCGTGAGTTTCACCACCGGACTGGCCCTGATGACTGTGATATCGCTCGCACTGCCGCGCGGCAGGGCCGGGCTCCGGCAGATCCTGCCGGCTGTCCGGGAGCGTAAATTCCCGCCCTACTATCTCCTGGCCGGCTGCATCGGCGGGTTCTTCGTCTTCGCGCAGTCGTTCACCGTGGGCCTGCTGGGCGTCGCCCTGTTCACCGTTGCCACCGTGACCGGACAGACCCTGAGCGGACTGCTTGTGGACCGGATGGGGATCGGCCCGGCCGGCAAGAGGTCCATCACCGGGATCCGGGTGATCGGCAGCATCCTGACCGTCGCCGCCGTCGCCTGGGCCGTCTCGCCGCGCTTCGCCGGCACGGGTCCCGGGCCGGGGGAGCTGCTGGTGCCGGTGCTCCTGCCCGTGCTGGCCGGGTTCCTGATGAGCTTCCAGCAGGCCATGAACGGCACCGCCGCCATGCACTACGGCACGCCCATTGCCGCGACACTCATGAATTTCATCGCCGGGTCGGTCATGCTGTGGGCCGCCTGGCTGGTCAAGACCGCCGTCACGGGACCGGGCAACGCGCTGCCGGGGGAATGGTGGTACTACCTTGGCGGACCCTTGGGCTGCGTCTTTATCGGCGTCGGAGCCCTGCTGGTCCGCAGCCTGGGCGTCCTGGTGACGGGACTCGGCATGATCGCGGGCCAGCTGCTGGGCTCCCTGGGGCTGGACCTCGTCTTCCCGGCGCCCGGCACCGTGGTGGCGCTTCCCACGGTACTCGGGACGCTGCTGACCCTCGCCGCGATCGTGCTGGCAAGCCTGCCGTGGCCGAAGGGCGCCCTGAAGCGTTGACCCTGAAGCGGTGACCCTGAAGCGGTGTCCCTGGTGTGACCCTGAAGCGGCGCCGGGTGCCGACGGGCCGGTAGGCTAGGAGGCGCCGCTTCCTGCACTGCCATCAGCCGGCCCGTGAACCCGGGCGCGTGGTTGTTGTGTGCGCAGTTTTGTGGCCAGTTCTTGCGTTTTGGTAGTGCCCCGTCCGGCAACCAGCCGGGGTTCCGGGGCTAAGACCGCGGACCGCACCCAGCGGCCCTGTAGAAAGTGGAGTTCCCATGGCAGCAAAATCCGTCCTCGACCAGATCATTTCCCTCGCCAAGCGCCGGGGTTTCGTATTCCAGGCCGGTGAGATCTATGGAGGCTCGCGTTCGGCCTGGGACTACGGGCCCCTGGGTGCCGAGCTCAAGGAAAACATCAAGCGCCAGTGGTGGCAGTCCGTCGTCCGCGGCCGCGAAGACGTCGTCGGCCTTGACTCCTCCGTCATCCTGCCCCGCCAGGTCTGGGAGGCGTCCGGCCACGTCGACGTGTTCTCCGACCCGCTGGTGGAATGCCTCTCCTGCCACAAGCGCTACCGCGCCGACCACCTCGAGGAAGAATACGAGGAGAAGAAGGGCCGTCCGGCCGAGAACGGGCTCAAGGACATCGCCTGCGCCAACTGCGGCACCCGCGGCGAATGGACCGAACCCCAGGAATTCTCCGGCCTGCTCAAGACCTACCTCGGCCCGGTAGCCAGCGAAGAGGGCCTGCACTACCTGCGCCCCGAAACGGCGCAGGGCATCTTCGTCAACTTCAGCAACGTCCTCACCACCTCCCGCAAGAAGCCCCCGTTCGGCATCGGCCAGATCGGCAAGTCCTTCCGCAACGAGATCACCCCGGGCAACTTCATTTTCCGCACCCGCGAGTTCGAGCAGATGGAGATGGAATTCTTCGTCGAGCCCGGCACCGACGAGCAGTGGCACCAGTACTGGATGAAGGAGCGGATGTCCTGGTACACCGGCCTCGGCATCCGGGAAGACAACCTGCGCTTCTTTGAGCACCCGCTGGAAAAGCTCAGCCACTACTCCAAGGGCACCACGGACATCGAATACCGCTTCGGGTTCCACGGCTCCGAGTGGGGCGAGCTCGAGGGCATCGCCAACCGCACGGACTTCGACCTGTCCACGCACGCCAAGGCCTCCGGCCAGGACCTGAGCTACTTCAACCAGGCCACCAATGAGCGCTACACCCCGTACGTGATCGAGCCCGCCGCCGGCCTCACCCGTTCCTTCATGGCCTTCATGATCGACGCGTACACCGAGGACGAGGCACCCAACGCCAAGGGCGGTGTCGACATCCGCACCGTGCTCAAGCTCGATCCGCGCCTGGCCCCGGTCAAGGCGGCCGTGCTGCCGCTGAGCCGCAACGAGGACCTGTCCCCGAAGGCCAAGGACCTCGCCGCGCAGCTGCGCAAGAGTTGGAACATCGAGTTCGACGACGCCGGCGCCATCGGCCGCCGCTACCGCCGCCAGGACGAAATCGGCACCCCGTTCTGCATCACCGTGGACTTCGAGACCCTCGACGACCAGGCCGTCACCATCCGCGAACGCGACACCATGAGCCAGGAACGCGTCTCCCTGGACAAGGTGGAGGGCTACCTGGCCGCACGGCTGATCGGCGCCTGACCGTGGCGATCCAATACCGTGAATGGCGCGACGGCGACGATCTCGCCCTGCTCGAAATCTGGGGCGGGCCCGAAACCGAACAGGCCCGGCAGTTCCGCGGCACCCTGGCGCCCTCGGGCAACGCGCCATGGCGGCGCTGCATCGTCGCCGAGGACGTCGTCGACGGCGTGGCTATCCCGGTCGCTGCGGGCGTTGTCCACGAGGCCTCCCTGCACCCGGAACGGCTCTGGGCCTACATCGAGGTCGACCGGCTCCACCGGCGCACCGGCGTCGGCTCCACCCTGCTGACCATGCTGCGACACGAAGCCGCCCAGTCGCCGTCGGGCGTTTCCCGACTGCGCACGAAGGTGGAGCCGGGCACCCCCGGCGCTGCCTTCGCCGAGGCGGCGGGCCTGGCCCCGATCCAGCGTTCCCGGCTCGTCGTCGTGGAGCCGGGGGCGCTCAGGCTGCCCGTCTTCGGCGACGGCTCCGAGGCTGCCGCATCCGAGCAGGTCGAGGACCTGGCCACCGGTTCGGTGGAGCTCAGCGGCGTCGTGGGCCGCTACTACACGGCCGTGCACACCTGGGACAGCCCCGGGGAGCTCGGCATCGGCACGGTCCAGCGGCTGTTCCTGGACGAGCTCAGCGGCGCACACGGCGCGATCGTGCTGCGCGCCCCGAAGGCCAGCGCCTTCGGCCAGGGTGTGCCGGCCAGCCGGAAGGGCCGGCTCGAGGCGTTTGCGATCAGCTACGCGGAGCTTGCCGCCGGGGACAACGCGGAGGGTGCGGCCGCGTCCGGCCAGCCCACCGACGTGTTCCTGGGCCACGAGCCTGAACTCGCGGCGGAGGAGGCCCAGGCCGCTGTCCGGGACCTGCTGGCGCTGATTGCGTTCCAGCACCCCGTGGTGCTGGAACTGGACGATTCGATGGAGGCGCTGCGCGCCGTCGTCGAACCCCTGCTGGAGACCGGCAAGGCCCGCGTCCAGGGCGCCGAAACGCTCATTGTCTCGGATCCCGCCTAGGACTTAACCCAACTGACCCGCAGCTGTGGCCGTTAAAAAAGGCCACAGCTGCGGGTCAGTTGCGTTGCAGGCTACTTGGCCGGCGGCATCACCGGCGGAACGAAGTCGAACGTCATCCCCAGCAGCCAGACGAGCAGCAGCACCACCGGCAGGTGGAACACGAACTGCAGGAACGTAAAGCCCACCAGGTCGCGGGCCCGCAGCCGCAGCACCGCCAGCAGGGGCAGCATAAAGAACGGGTTGATGAGGTTCGGCAGGGCCTCGGCGATGTTGTAGATCTGCACGGTCCAGCCGAGGTTCATCTGCACATCGGTGGCGGACTGCATCACATACGGCGCCTCCACCAGCCACTTGCCGCCGCCGGAGGGGACCAGCAGCCCCAGCAGGGCCGTGTAGAGCGCAATGACGACGGCGAAGCCGCCGCCGCTGCCGATCTCCGTAAAGAACTCAGCCAGGTGCGCGGAAACGGTCATGCCGCCGTGGCCGGTGGCCTTGGTCAGGATCGCGGCCATCGCGGCGTAGAGCGGGAACTGGACCAGGATGCCGGCGGTGGCCGGCACGGCCTTGGTGACGGCCTGCAGGAAGTTCCGCGGGGTGCCGTGCAGCACCAGGCCGAGGATCAGGAATACCAGCAGGTAGCCGTTGAGGCTGCTCACCACGGTCAGGAAGGGCTTGGTCAGGAACTGCGAGACCAGCCAGCCGAGCGTCAGGAGGCCGGCCAGGATCGGCAGGATCATGCTGTATTCGAGCCATTCGCCCGGGCGGGAGCGCGGCTCCGGTTCGCTGGGTTCGTCGTCAAGGTCGACGCCGAGATCCTCCGCGGTGCGGATGGCGCCGCCCTGGGGTGCCGAGAAGTGCGCGATCACCGTGGTGAGCGCCATCAGGATGGCCAGGGTGAGCAGCGACTGCCAGGTGAAGATGGTGGTGCCGAAGTCCAGAATGCCGGTGATCTTCAGCAGGGCCGGCGGCAGCGAGGCAGCCGTGGCCTGCAGCTGCGCCGCGGAGGAGGACAGGCCGAGTGCCCAGACGGCGCCGAGGCCCATGAACGCTGCTGCGCCAAGGGCCCGGTAGTCCACGGTCAGGTCCTTGCGGCGGGCGATGGCCCGGGCCAGGAGGCCGCCAAAGATCAGGCTGAGGCCCCAGTTGAGGAAGGATACCGACATCGACATCATCGCCACGAAGCTCACGGCGGTGCGGGCGGTGGCGGGAATGAGGGCCAGCCGGTTGATCAGCTTCGCCACGGGCGGGGAGGTCGCCACGACGTAGCCGGTCAGCACCACCATGGCCATCTGCAAGGTGAAGGCGGTCAGGTCCCAAAATCCGTTGCCGAAGGAATCGGCGATCGACTGGGGTGAGGCGCCGATGGCCAGGGCGGCCAGGGCGATGATGATGACGCCGGCGAGGGCGAAGATGTAGGCGTCCGGGAACCACTTCTCGGTCCACGCCGCCATCCGTTGGGCTATTCGGGCGAGACCGCGTTCTTCGCCGATTCCGCTTTTCGTCAGGACTGTGTTTGCCACAGAGTGGGACCTCTCCATTGAGTGCGATTTTGTACCCGATGGAGTTTAGTCAAGACGATCGCGGTAACCGGGCTTATCGGCGCCGGCCGCCTGCGCGCCGCGGGCCCTCGGCCTCGTCCAGCCGCCGCCGTTCCGCTTCGCTGGGGGCCGCGCCGCCCAGTTCCGCCGGCATCCACCACGCTCCCGGAGCCGGTTGCAACGGGAAGTCCGCGATGCAGGCGTCGATCCCGGACTGGAGGACCGTGCGCAGCGCTTCGGTCGCCGCCGCGGCGTCCCGGGACGGGATAACGGTCACCGGTTCGCCCACGTGGATCCGCACCGGGGCGCGCCAGGCGCGGGCCGGGGAGAAGCCGTGGCGGCGGGTCATCAGCCGGTGGGCGCCCCAGACGGAGACCGGGATGACCGGCACGCCGGCTTCGGCGGCCATCCGCACGGCGCCGGTCTTGCATTCGCGCACCCGGAAACTGCGGCTGACCCCGGCTTCCGGCAGGATCGCGACGTATTCACCCGCGCGGAGCTTCTGCACGGCGGCGTCGTAGGCGTGCGCTCCCGTGTCATAGCCGACGACGACGTGCCCGGCGGCGCTGATGGCGGGTCCGGCGAACCAGTGGTCGGCAGCGCCCTGGGTGACCAGGAAGCGCATCTGGACCCTGGCGTGCCGCCACAGCAGCAGTTCGGCGAACGCGAAGTCGAGGTAGCCGAAGTGCGTGATCGCGACGACGGCGCCTGTGCCCGGGACAGCGTTGCGGGATGAGCGGTGCGGCGGGCGGTGCGAGGCATCGCTGGTTGGTTGACTGCTTGGTTGGCTGCCCAGTTCGCCGAGGGTCTCGCTGCCAGGTTCCGGGAGGTGCTCCTGCCCGGTGACGATGACTCGGATCCGGAACAGCCGGCGCAGCGCCAGCCCGGTGCGGACAATGACGCGGTAGAAGCGGTCGCTGGGCTGGGGGCGCCAGGGCATCTCAGCGGCCGCCCGGCTGCTGCTTGCCTTGCTGGTGCTTGCCATGCTGGTGCCCGGCGCTGCGGGGCCGGCGCGGAGGCAACGGCAGGAACCCCGAGGTGGATTCCACGTATTCCTTGTAGCCGGGGCGGGCGGACATGGCCTTTTCGGTCAGCGGCTTGCCTGACTTGCCGGCGAGCAGCCAGATCATCAGCACGGGGGACAGGACGGTGAGCACGCCCGGCCACGAATCGGCGGCGACGAGGAAGATTCCGGTCCAGACGGCGGCGTCGCCGAAGTAGTTCGGGTGGCGGGTGTAGCGCCAGAGCCCGGTGTCGAGAACGGTGCCGCGCCGCGAGGGGTCGTTCTTGAACTGTGCCAGCTGCCAGTCGCCGACCGTCTCGAAGACGAAGCCGACCGCCCAGAACATGACGCCCAGCCAGGCCAGCCAGCCGAGGCCCCCGGTGCTGAACATCCCCACCTGGACGGTAAGCGAGACGAAGAACAGGATCACGCCCTGCGGCAGGTAGACCTTGCGCAGCGCGTAGATGTTGCGGGACCCGGGGGCGGAGGAGAGCATGTCCACGTACCGGGGATCCTCGTGGCCGCCGCGGGCCCGGAGGCCGATGTGGAGGGCAAGGCGGATGCCCCAGACCGCCACGAGCGCCAGCAGCAGCAGGCGACGGCCGCCGTCGCCGTGTCCGGCCGAGAGGAACCAGGAGATGGAGGCCGCAACGACGAAGCCGAGGCCCCAGACGGTGTCGATGACCGAGTGGCGGCTCTGGCGGACGGCCACGGCGTAGGTGACGGCCAGCAGCACAACAAGCCCCGTGGCCACCCACGGGAGGCTGGCCAGGAAGGCGTTCAGCGGAAAGTCCGGCATCACAGCACCACCGGGAGGCTGGCGCCGGCCGCGGGAAGGAGGCTGCGGAACGTGTCGGCGCGGCCCTGGATGTTGCGGCCTGAACTGCCGGCGAAGGCGTCGAGGATGAAGCCGGTCGCGAGTGAGTTCCACAGGCTGATCCGGCGGAACATGAAGTGTCCCGCCCCCTTGAGGGCGACGTAGTCCACGGACTCCGCGACGCCGTCGGCCCGGCGTGCGTAAGCGAGCGAGTTCGCGGGGCTGGTCCAGCGGTCGTCGGTGCCGTGGACGATCAGGATGCGGCGCCCGGCCACGCGGTTCACCGGGGTTTCGCCGTTGAGCCAGGGCGCGAGGGCGACGACGGCTTCCACTTGCGGGTGGTCGGCGACGCAGAGCGCGGTCAGGCCGCCCATCGAGTGGCCGAGGAGATAGACGGGAACTCCCGGATGTTCGCGGCTGATGCGGGAGAGGGCCCAGCGGGCATCCTGCACAGGGGACATGTCCTTCCCGTTCCAGCCCCGGTACCGGTTCCGGAGCGTCCAGACGGCCAGCCCATCGCGTCGGCCGGCACGCCGGAGGGCCCGGGCGAAGGGAAGCATCCGGGCGGGGCTGAGGTGCGTTCCGCGGACGGATTCGTAGCTGTCCGCGCGGCCGCCGTGCAGGACCAGGGCGACGCCTCGGGTTTCCCCGATGGCTCCGGCAATGCTCAACACGGCCCTGGCATCCGCCCCGGCTCCCGCCGCCGCAGGTTCACGGTCGTCCATCTTGCGTCTGGCCACGCTGTGTCCTCCACATCTCATCCGACAATTCCAACCATAGGGCGCGGTGCCCGCGGTTCAAGCTTTCCCCCCCCGAAGGGGCGGGCACTTTCCCCCGTTTCGCGGGGGACATGTCCACAGGACATTCGGAGCTGTGCCCGAGAAAGATGGGGCGGGAAAGCGTTCCGGGCCTGCGTTCCGCGAGCCGGACCGACCGGGCGCAGGTCCGGACCTCTTGACGGGCCTCGGGCGGAGGAGTAAGCCTTGTGCTCGTAAACCTCCGGGCGTCATGCCGGCTGGGAGCACAAACCACCGTCCGGGTCGGAAATCACGACGAATCGACGGCACAGAAAATGAATGGAACCAACTTCGATAGCCTGCGCGAGCAGGTCCGCGGGCAGGTCATCACGTCCGGCGATGCGGACTATGACGAGGCGCGGGCAGTGCAGAACGGCATGATCGACAAAAGGCCGGCAGCAGTGGTCCGGGTGTCCCAGGTGGCAGACGTGATTGCGGGCGTCAACTTCGCCCGGGACAACGGCCTGGCCCTGGCCGTCCGCGGCGGCGGCCACAGCGGGCCGGGTTTTGGCACGGCGGATGAGGCCCTGGTCATCGACTTTGCCCACACCCGTGGGGTCCGGGTCGATCCGGCCGGCAAAACAGCCAGGACCGAGGCCGGCGCAACGTGGGCGGACTTCAACCACGCCACACATGCCTTCGGGCTCGCGACCACAGGCGGCATCGTCGGCTCGACCGGGGTTTCCGGGCTAACCCTCGGCGGCGGCATCGGCTACCTTGACCGCAAGTACGGACTCAGCTGCGACAACCTCCTCTCGGCCGATGTGGTCACCGCCGAGGGCAAGTTTCTGACGGCCAGTGAGAGCGAGAACGAGGATCTCTTCTGGGCGCTGCGCGGCGGCGGCGGGAACTTCGGCGTCGTGACTTCGCTGGAATTCCGCCTGCACCCGGTGGATATGGTCCACGCCGGCATTGTCATCTACCCCGCGGAGCACGCCGAAACGGTCGCGAAGTTCTATCGTGACCACATGGCGGCAGCGCCTGAAGAGTTCGGCGCGTTCCTCGCCTTCCACCAGGGGCCTCCGGTCCCGTTCCTCCCGGAGCAATGGCACGGGAAGCCCGTCTGCATTGTGGTCGGCATGTGGACGGGCGACCCGGCAGAGGGGCCGGCCCGCTGGCAACCATTCCTCGACGCTGCTCCGCTGGCTGGGTCCATGGTGGGGCCGATGCCCTATCCGGCCTTGAACTCGGCCTTCGACGGGATGTATCCCAAGGGGCTCTTGGCCTACTGGAAAGCGGCCTTCCTGACCGAACTCAACGACGGAGCCATCAGCGCCCATCTGGACTTCGGCCGCCGGGTGCCCACCGTCCAGACCGCCGTGCATATCTATCCGATCGACGGGGCCGTGCACCGGGTGGGGGCCACGGACACAGCGTTCCCCAACAGGAACGCCAGGTTCTCCCCGGTCATAGCGTGCCATTGGGAGGATGCAGGCGACACCGAGGCGAATATCGCCTGGGTCCGGGATTACGCGGCCGCGTTGCAGCCGTACTCAGAGACAGCGGGTTACATCAATTTCATGGACGGCGACGACCAGCCCCGGGTCGCGGAAAACTACGGACCGAACTACAAGCGGTTGAGGGAGGTCAAGGCCAAGTACGATCCGCAGAACCTCTTCCACGTGAACCAGAACATCCTGCCGGCGTAGCCTCGCGGGGTCCCGCCCCGTCATGGGTCCGGACGGAGCCGCGGAACCCCGTAAAGTCTTCGGCATGAGGTTGAACTGCTGATGGGCGCCGGACATTCACACGCTCCGCTTGGGCACACGGACCCGACGCCCCGGGCGCTCGCCGCACGGAAGAAAGCCAACCTCATCCTGGCCGCCGTCCTGATCCCGCTGACGCTGCTCACGCTCGTGGCGATGGCACTGCTGTGGCCCTCGGGCAGCAAGGAAGGCATCACACTGGCCAGCCCCTATGCGGCCGCGCCGGGGGTCACATTCGATACCGGAAAGATCCAGCGCGTTGTCACCGGCAGCTGCATGGACGTCCAGCAGGGACAGGCCGGGGCCGACGCTGCAGCGCAGCAGGGGTCGCAGTGCACTTTTGCGTTCACTGACCCGGACAAGGGCGGCAATCCCGTCAAGGTGGTCATCAACCCCGACGTCGCCAAATCCCACGGTGTGAAGGCCGGCGATAACATCCGCTACCTGAACCTTTCCAAGGTCCAGGGCTCCGAAGCCCAGGGAACCCCCGCCTACGTCTTTGTGGACTTCGTCCGGACCCTGCCGATCATCTTCCTGGCTGTGCTCTACGCCGTCGTTGTGATCGCCGTGGCGCGCTGGCGCGGGCTGCGGGCCCTGATCGGGCTCGTTGGGGCCTACGGCGTGCTGGTGTCCTTCATGCTGCCGGGACTGGTAGAGGGCAAGCCGCCGCTGCTGCTGGCGCTGGTGGGATCCACGGTGATCATGATCGGGGTGCTCTACTTCGCCCACGGATTCTCCGCCCGGACCTCGACGGCGCTGCTGGGCACCATGTTCGGCCTTGCCATTACCGCACTGCTGGCGGCCTGGGCCACCGACGCGGCCAACCTCGCCGGCGTCGGCAGCCACGACTCCGCCGCCCTCGCGAACGTCTCGGACAACATCTCCATCTCCGGCATCATCCTGTGCGGCCTCATCATCTCCGGCCTGGGCGTCCTCAACGACGTCACCATCACCCAGTCCTCCGCAGTGTGGGAACTCTGGGAACTGGCCCCGGAAACGACCGCCCGCCAGCTCTTCACCTCCGCCATGCGGATCGGCCGGGACCACATCGCCTCCACCGTCTACACCATCGCGTTCGCCTACGCCGGCGCGGCCCTTCCCGTGCTGATCCTGGTGATGCTCTACGAGCGGCCGCTCGGCGATGCCCTGACCAGCGCCGAACTCTCGGAGGAAGTGATCCGCACGCTCGTCGGCTCCGTCGGGCTGGTCCTGGCGATCCCGGTCACCACGCTGATCGCCGTGCTCGTCGTGAAGGCGACCGGGATCAAGGCACTGGGCGGCGTGGCCGGCGGCCGCAGGAACGCCGGGAGCGGGGACGACGTCGTCGGCAACACCGGCCGCCAGGCTGCCGGCGCCGGCGCCGCCCGTGCTGCTGCGGACGACGGCGGCCGCTGGCTCGATGACGACGCCGACCGCCGGCGGGACGACGTCGTCGCGCCCGCCGACGCCTTCGAATCGGCGCCGGCGGGACGCCGCGGACGCCGCGCCGCCCCGCGGGACTAATGCCGGATTTCCACATGGCTGGCGCGGATCCGGCCGATTTGCCCGGATTTGAGACAATGAACGGGTGACTGTTGTAGCTACCCCTCCTGCCCCCAAGCTGGAACTCCCGCCCCTGAAGCTGGGCCCGATCACGGTGGACACCCCCGTGATCCTGGCTCCTATGGCGGGCATCACCAACTCCGCGTTCCGCAGGCTCTGCCGTGAATACGGCGGCGGCCTGTACGTCGCGGAGATGGTCACCTCCCGTGCCCTCGTGGAGCGCACCCCGGAATCGTTGCGGATCATTTCCCACGACGACGACGAAAAGGTCCGGTCCGTCCAGCTCTACGGCGTGGACCCCGTCACCGTGGGCCAGGCCGTCCGCATGCTCGTCGAGGAAGACCGCGCGGACCACATCGACCTCAACTTCGGCTGCCCCGTGCCCAAGGTGACCAGGCGCGGCGGCGGGTCCGCCCTGCCCTGGAAGATCGACCTGTTCACCTCGATCGTGCAGACCGCGGTCAAAGAAGCCTCCAAGGGCAACGTCCCGCTGACCATCAAGATGCGCAAGGGCATTGACGAGGACCACCTCACCTACCTCGACGCCGGCCGGATCGCCCGCGACTCCGGCGTCGCCGCCGTCGCCCTCCACGGCCGCACCGCCGCGCAGTTCTACTCCGGCCAGGCCGACTGGTCCGCGATCGCCCGGCTGCGTGAGGCGCTGCCGGACATTCCGGTGCTTGGCAACGGCGACATCTGGTCCGCCGAGGACGCCATCCGCATGGTCCGCGAGACCGGCGTCGACGGCGTTGTGGTGGGCCGCGGCTGCCAGGGCCGCCCGTGGCTTTTCGGTGACCTCATGGCCGCCTTCGAAGGCAGCGACGAGCGCCACAAACCGAGCCTGGGACAGGTGGCCGAAGGGGTGTACCGCCACGCCGAGCTGATGGTGGAGACCTTTGGCAACGATGAAGGCAAGGCGCTCCGGGAGATCCGCAAGCACATGGCCTGGTACTTCAAGGGCTACGTGGTCGGCAGCGAACTGCGGACCAAACTGGCGATGGTGACCAGCCTCGAAGTGCTCCGCGGGACGCTGGACCAGCTGGACCTTGACTCGCCGTACCCTGGCGTCGACGCCGAGGGCCCCCGCGGCCGGGCTGGCTCGCCCAAGAAACCCGCACTGCCCAAGGACTGGCTGCTGGACCGCAGCATGGACGCCGAGCAGTCGCGCGAGATCTGCCACGCGGAACTGGACGTGTCCGGTGGCTGAAACCAGGACCACCGCACCCGTGCTGGACGGCTACGTGGCCCGCGACTCCGCCCGCTGGGTGGAGGAACCGGCCAAGTCCACGTACCGCTCCGACTTCGAACGCGACCGCGCCCGGGTGCTGCATTCCTCGGCCCTGCGCCGGCTCGGCGCCAAAACCCAGGTCGTGGCCCCGGACACCGACGACTTCGTCCGGACCCGCCTGACCCACAGCCTCGAGGTGGCCCAGGTGGGCCGCGAACTGGGCCGCGCCCTGGGCTGCGACCCCGACGTCGTGGACACCGCCTGCCTCAGCCACGACCTCGGCCACCCGCCCTTCGGCCACAACGGCGAATCGGCCCTGAACGAGGTCGCGCACGCGATCGGCGGCTTCGAAGGCAACGCCCAGACGCTGCGTCTCCTGACGCGGCTGGAGCCCAAGGTCGTGACTGCCGACGGCCGGCCGGCCGGCCTGAACCTGACCCGGGCGAGCCTCGACGCTGCGGCGAAGTACCCGTGGTCGGCCGCGAACGCCCCCGTCATCCACGGCGAGCGGACCAGCAAGTTCGGCGCCTACGAGGACGACCTGCCGATCTTCGACTGGATCCGCGAGGACGCCCCGGAGCGCCGCTCCTGCCTGGAAGCGCAGGTCATGGACCTCGCCGACGACATCTCCTATTCCGTGCACGACGTCGAGGACGCGATCGTCGCCGGGCACTTCCAGCTCCGCTGGATGGACAACCCGGACCACCGCGCCCGCGTGGTCGGGTACGCCAAGCAGTGGTACCTGCCGCACAACGACCCCGCCGCGATTGATGCGGCCCTCGCCCGGCTCGAAGCCACCAGCGTCTGGGTGCGCGAGGCCGACGGCAGCCGCAAGTCGATGGCGGCGCTCAAGGACATGACCAGCCAGCTCATCGGCCGGTTCTGCCAGAGTGCGCTCGCGTCCACCCGCGCGGTCTACGGCCCGGAGAACCTGACCCGCTACAACGCGGAGCTGATCGTGCCGGACGAGACCGTGATGGAAATCGCCGTGATGAAGGGCCTGGCCACCACTTTCGTGATGACCACCGAACACCGGCAGCCCATCTACGAACGCCAGCGCGAGGTCCTGCACGCCCTCGTGACGGCCCTGAGCGCCACCGGCGACCGCCATCTGGAGCCGATGTTCGCGGCCGACTGGCGCGACGCCCCGGACGACGGCGCGCGGCTGCGCGTCGTGATCGACCAGGTCGCGTCGCTGACCGACGGCTCCGCGCTGGCCATGTACGAGCGGCTCGTGGGCAGCCTGCCGTCGCTGTGGTGACAGGCGCCATAACCGGCCCGGCGGCGTCGTACCCGGGTACTAGGATGGCACTGTGGCCGGCCTGATCAAACGCGAAGACATCGACGAAGTACGCCAGCGGACGGACATCAAGGAAGTCGTTGACGGCTACGTGACGCTCAAGGGCGCCGGGCTGGGCTCCTACAAGGGCCTGTGCCCGTTCCACGACGAGCGCTCGCCCTCGTTCACCGTCCGTCCCCAGGTAGGCAGGTACCACTGCTTCGGCTGCGGCGAGGACGGCGATGTCATCTCCTTCGTGCAGAAACTTGACCACACATCGTTCCACGAGGCCGTCGAAAAACTGGCCGCCCGCATCGGCTTCGAGCTCCGCTACGAGGACGGCGGCTCCGGCCCGAACCGCGAGGACGTGGGCCGGCGGCAGCGCCTGCTCGATGCCCACAAGCTCGCGGATGAGTTCTTCCGCGCCCAGCTGCTGACCCCGGGGGCCACCGAGGGCCGCAACTTCCTGCACGAACGCGGCTTCGACCGCGCGGCAGCCGACCAGTTCGGCGTCGGCTACGCCCCGCAGGGCTGGGACTCCCTGCTCAAGCACCTCCGCGGGAAGGGCTACACCGATCCCGAACTCAAGCTGACGGGCATGTTCTCCGAAGGCGGCCGGGGTATCTACGACCGGTTCCGCGGCCGGCTGATCTGGCCCATCCGGGACATCGCGGGGGACACGATCGGCTTCGGTGCCCGCAAGCTCTACGAGGACGACCAGGGTCCGAAGTACCTGAACACGCCGGAGACCGCGCTTTACAAGAAGTCGCAGGTTCTCTACGGGATCGACCTCGCCAAGCGCAACATCGCCAAGGACCGCCAGCTCGTGGTGGTGGAGGGCTACACCGACGTGATGGCCTGCCACCTCGCCGGGATCCCGACGGCGGTCGCCACCTGCGGCACGGCGTTCGGCACCGAGCACATCAAGATTGCCCGCCGCCTGCTCTCGGACGACGGCAGCGGCGGCGAGGTCATCTTCACGTTCGACGGCGACGCCGCCGGCCAGAAGGCGGCCCTGCGGGCCTTCGAAGAGGACCAGCGCTTCGTCGCGCAGACCTACGTGGCCGTGGAGCCCACTGGCGCGGACCCCTGCGAGCTGCGTCAGTCAAAGGGCGACGCCGCCGTCCGGGACCTGATCGGCTCCCGGCGTCCCTTGTTCGAATTCGCCATCCGGGCCTCCCTGAAGCGGCACAACCTGGACACGGTCGAGGGCCGCGTCGCCGCCCTGCGGGAGTCCGCCCCCGTGGTGGCCCAGATCCGCGACGCCGGGATCCGTCCTGCCTACGCCCGGGAACTGTCCGGCTGGCTGGGCATGCCCGTCGAGGAGGTCAGCCGGGCGGTGGGGGCGGCCGCCAAGCGTGCCGCCCAGCCGCCGTCGGGCAACGGCGGTTCCGGCCACTACCAGGGTCCGGGCAACGGCCAGGGCCGCAGCCAAGGGTCGGGGTACGGCGGGGGATCCGCGCCGGGGGTTGCGCCCTTGCCGCCGTCGCCCGTGCTGCCGTCCTTCAACCGGCCCGATCCGCGGGACCCTGTGGCAGCGATGGAACGGCAGGCCCTGGAGGTTGCCCTGCAACAGCCCGGGATGCTGGAAGGTGAGACGTGGCAGCGGTTCTCCGAGGCGAGGTTCTCGACGCCGGCGTACCTGGCTATCCATGAGGCCATCCGGGCCAACGGCCTGGCGCTCACGGGTGACCCCGTGCGCTGGGTGGAACAACTGCTGCAGGAGGTTCCCGAGCCGCTGCGTCCGCTCGTGTCCGAGCTGTCCGTGGTGCCGCTCCCGGCCAGCACCGCCGACGGCGTCCTGCGCTACTGCCGGGATATCCTGGCCCGCCTGTTCGAGCTGCAGATCACCAGGGTCAAGGCTGAAAAGATGGGACAGCTGCAGCGCCTGGATGCGTCTTCCGACCCGGAGGAGTTCCAGCGGCTGAACCGCGAGCTCATGGAGCTCGAGATGCAACGGCGGTCCCTGCGCTCGGAGGCCTGACAGTCCTGCGCTGGTGTCCTGCACTGGTGTCCCGTGTTGTCGAGTGTTGTCCCGCGCTGATGCCCCATGCTGTTGTCCCGAGTTGTTGTCCCGTGTGCTCCCGTCCGGGAGGCAATTTCACTTCCCGGCCGGGTGTTTGCTAGGCTTATATCCGCTTCATTCCTCCTTAGCTCAATTGGCAGAGCATTCGACTGTTAATCGAAGGGTTGCTGGTTCAAGTCCAGCAGGAGGAGCGCGCAGTCCCCGTTCCGGGTTACCGGGACGGGGACTTTTTTATACCCGGAGGGGGTATCTCCGGGATCCGGCCTGGAGGAAACGGGGCCGATTTCCTAAGCGGCAAAACCTTTGCTAATGTCATACCTGCTTCATTCCTCCTTAGCTCAATTGGCAGAGCATTCGACTGTTAATCGAAGGGTTGCTGGTTCAAGTCCAGCAGGAGGAGCGGACAGGTCCCGCAGCCGGCGAAAACCGGCTGCGGGACCTTTTTTATGCCCTCTTACGGCGTTTCAGGTTCGTTCTCAGACGAAGTACATCTCCACCTGCAGAAACCGCTCGGCCTCCGCCACGGCACCCTGGAAGGCTTCGAGCTCGGTGGGGGACTTCCGGGGCTCGCGGGGGTGCCACTCGTGCGGGGCGGAGTGGATCTGGGTGAAGCCGCCGCCGGCCGGGGCGTAGAAGATGCCGAAGCGCTGCACAGGCCACTCGGGGGAGGTCTCGGGGGCGACCAGAAGGGCCGAATCGAAGGCCGGGTTGTACCACTGGGCGATCGGGCGCCGCCGGTCCTCGGTAAACAATCCGGCCGCAAAGAGCGCCGCAGACTGCTGGCTGGTCTGACTGCACAAGCGATCCCACCACAGTGGCAGAATGCCGGCGTCGCACCGCTGCCACGTGGCGGGTAGGGGCGGATGATCCTGCCAGTGGGGCACATCAACAACTTTATCGCCCAGCGTGGGGCTGGAACAGGGCCGGGAAGCACCAGCGGCAGCACACCCCGGGGACATGCCCCACGCTGAGGAAGGCGCGTGGACATGGTCCCCATAGGCCCGCCCTTGGCCGCGAGGACTGGACATGTCCTCCCGGGGGAGTCGCGCCGAGCCTTGCCTGGGCCTGCTGGAGGGGACATGCCCTATGGTGAGGCAGGCGCTTGGACATGGTCCCCATATGCCGCCCGTGGCCGCGACCACTGGACATGTCCTCCCGGAGAGTCTCAGCACACCTTGCCTGGGCCTGCCTGCTGGAAGGGACATGCCTCGCGTCCCAGGGCCCGACGCTCCTTCCCAGTTACTGCCAGGGGCATCTGTGGCCGCCCGCGACATTCCGGGGTTTAGTCCGGGTCCGGGAGCGTTCTTAGGACGTGTAACTGGGCAGGAGCGCCTGGGCCCGGACTGCGGCTCGATGTTCCCGCGTCAGCCCTCCTCGGTCCGCCGGCGGACATGTCCCGCGCTGGGGTCGAAGCATGGACATAGTGCCCTCATGTCCATTCCCGTGCGCTGAGACTGAGCATGTCCACGGGCCTGGTGGTGCGGACCGGGCGGCCACGGACCGGCCGGTGCGGCCGGTGCCAACGGCGGCCTGCGGAAGCCGGGCTACTGGATCGGCGGGACGGTGCGGGGCCTGACGACTAGCCAGAGTGCAGCCGCGGCAAGGAAGATGCACGCGGCCTGGACGGCACCCATCGGGGTGGCGGAAGTGACGCCGAACCAGCCCACCACGGGTGAGATGAGACCTGCCATCAGGAAGGTGGCTGCACCCAGCAGGGAGGCAGCTGTGCCGGCCTGTGCGCCGTGCTTGGCCAGCGCCAGCACCTGGACGCAGGGGAACGTAAAACCGGCGCCGAGGATGTAGAACCACAGCGGCACCATGACGCCCCACAGCCCGAAGCCCAGCTGGTCGAAGACCACGATCAACAAGGCCATCAGGAACATCCACGCCGTGGAGCCGGCCAGGATCCACTGCGGCGGGACCTTCCGCACGAGCCTGGAGCTGGTCTGCACACCCGCAACGATGCCCAGGGAATTCACGCCGAAGAGCAGGCCGTACTGCTGCGGGCTGAAACCGTAGACATCCTGGAAAAGGAACGGCGACGCGGACAGGTAGGTGAACAGGCCGGCGAAGTTCATTCCTCCCACCAGCAGCAGCCCGACGAAGATCCTGTCCGCGAACAGGACGCCATACCGCTGGCGGGCAGTCATGCCGGTCTTTCCCCGCAGTTCCCGGGGAAGCGTCTCGCGCACCACGAACACCGCGGCAATGAGGACGCACGTCCCATAGGCGGCCAGGAAGAAGAAGATCCCCGGCCACGGCATAAACAGCAGCAGCTGCGAACCGATCACCGGCGCGAGGATCGGAGCCAGGCCGTTCACCAGGGCCATCCGCGAGAACATCCGCACCATCGCGAATCCGCTGAACAGGTCCCGAACCATCGCCATGGCCACCACGCCGCCTCCCGCAGCGCCAATGCCCATCAGCACGCGGAAGAAGCCCAGCGTCGTGATGTCGGTCGACAGGGCCGCCCCAAGGGAAGCCATGATGTGCACCGCAGTGGCCAGGATCAGCGGCATCCGCCGGCCGAACTTGTCGCTCAGCGGGCCAACCACGAGCTGGCCCAGGGCAAAGCCGATTGTGGTGCCGGTCAGCGTCAGTTGCACGGCCGCCTCGGAGACGCCCAGGCTCTCCTCCAGCGCGGGGAAGGCCGGAAGGTACAGGTCCACCGTGAACGGCCCCAGGGCGGTGAGCGCGCCGAGCATCAAGATGTAGAGGAGCTTGCGGCGGCGGCTCAGCGAATCGCCGGGATTGGTGGGTGTAGTCACAGAGGTCAATCCTAGGGCCCGCATTCAGCTGATCGGGTGTGCGGCAGGGGGCGCGCCACAGCCCGCCGCCGCGCCCCTGCCCGGAGCCTGAATGGTAGTTTTGACACCGGGGTGTGCGTGAAGCTGCGCAGACCGGCAAGCCCGCGAACGCGGAATCATGGATGTAACCAGTTAGGCGGGACCGATGAGCGGACGTCACACCGGCGGGACAAATGGGGTGCTGCGCATTTCCACGCTGCCCAGAACCCTCAAACTGATCTTCAAACTGGCTCCGCGGCAGCTCAACGACGAGATCGCTCTTGCCAAGGTTGAGCTCAAACGCAAGGGCATCGCGGTCGGCGTTGCCGCCGCGTTCCTCGCCGCCGCGCTGGTCTTTGCCGCTTTCCTGGTCGTCGGCCTCATCGTTGCCGCCATCATGGGCCTCGCCACGATCATGCCCGCCTGGCTCGCCGCCCTGCTGGTCAGTGCTGTCTTCCTGCTGATCGCCGCGATCGCGGGTCTGGTGGGGGTCGGCAAATTCAAGAAGGCCATGCCGCTGGTTCCCGAGGACACCATCCGTGGCCTCAAGTACGACCTCGGCATCGCCAAGGAGGGCTCAGCCTTCGATCCCGCCGTGCTGGACCCGGATTCCGAGCAGTACAAGGCAGCCAAGGCCGCCAAAGCGGAGGCCGAGGCCAAGGCCAAGGCTGAAAAGGAAGCCAAGAAGGCCGCCGAACCGGACCTCGGTCCGCCGCCCACCGAAGCTGAACTGCGACGCCGGCTGGACCAGCGCCGCACGCACCTCACCGGCGTCCGCGATGAACTCAACGAGGAACTCGACGTCAAGACCCAGGCCCAGGCGCTGCTGGCGGCTGCCCAGGTGAAGCTGCAGGACGGCAAGGAACAGCTCAGCGGCAAGGTCGCCGGCTTCCGCTCCTCGGCCGCGCGCGCCACGAAGCGTCCGTCGACGTCGGCCGGTGCCTCCAAGGCCGGTGCCGGCAGAGACAGCGCGGGCGTGACCGACCAGCTGAGCCAGCGGTGGAAGCCCCTCGTCGCTCTCACCGCCTCAGCCGCTGCCCTGGTGTTCCTGCTGCGCAGACTCTTCAAGGGCTAGGCAGCCTGCTGAACTGCAACGCCGACTCGTTGTCGGCCACGGAAAGGGGGACTGGATGAAGTTTATTGGCGCTGGTGCCCGGCCTGGTCAGGCTCAGATTCACCACGACAGGATCTTCACCGTCCCCAACGTCCTGACCGTAGTGAGGTTCCTCGGCGTACCGCTGTTCGTCTGGCTGGTCCTTGGGGTCCAGGAATACGGTTACGCCGCCCTTGTCCTGGCGGTCATGGGCAGCACCGACTGGGTGGACGGCTACGTCGCCCGCCGGTTCAACCAGATGTCCAACCTGGGCCGGGTCATGGATCCCATCGCCGACCGGCTGTCGCTGATCGCGGTTGCTGTCACGCTCGTAATCGCCGGCGTGGTCGAGTGGTGGTACCTCGCGGCGCTGCTGATCCCGGACGCCATCCTGCTCGCCCTGTCGCTCTTCTACTTCCGCGGCCACCCCGACCTGCCTGTCAGCAGAATCGGCAAGATCCGGACCGCGCTGCTGTTGGTCGGCACGCCGTTGCTCGTCGTCTCGGCACTCCCGGTCCCGGGCGCCGATGTGTACTTAGTGGCCGCGTGGATTTTCCTGGGGCTGGGGCTCGTGGGGCATTGGATTGCCGCGTACAACTACGTTTGGGCCATCGTCCGCAAGGGCAAAATGATTAAGGGCAACAAGTTCGACGTCGACGGCGGCACCCGCTGATGATGTGGTTCGCCGTTTTGCTGGCTGTACTTGGCGCGTTTTGCCTCGCGTTCGGCGCCCAGCGCCAGGGCAGTGCGGTCAAGGCGGACACCGGGGGACTGGCGCTCAGCAACCATGGCATGCTGCGCCTGATCCGCAATCCGCGTTGGGTGTTCGGTCTGCTGTTGCTGTGTGTGGGCATGGCGTTGAACTCCGTCGCCCTCGTGATGGCACCGCTCACGGTGGTGCAGCCGATCGGTGCGATCGCCCTTGTCATCACCACAATCGTCAACGCCAAGGACCAGGGACTGAGCATCAACCGGGCCACGGTGGTGGCCATCTCCGCCTGCGTCACGGGTTCGGCCCTGTTTGTGATTCTGGCGGTCAACGTGACCCAGGAGAACCACCAGGTCAGTGCCTCCGACGAGCTGACGGTTGTGCTTCTGCTGGCCCTGGCCGTCGGGCTGTTCGGGACGCTCGCCCTGGTGTTCCGGCACCGGATGAGCGCCTTCATCTACATCCTTGGCGCGGGGATCCTGTTCGGCTTCGTCGCCGTCCTGACCCGCATCATCGGCAAGCACCTGCTGGATCCCAACGGCCTGGGTGTGCTGAATGTGCCGTGGTATTCGGTGGTCGCGATTGTGGCCGCCGGCGTCCTTGGCTCGTGGTTCGTCCAGAACGCCTATTCCGGTGGCCCGCCGGACCTTGTGATTGCCGGGCTGACCGTGATCGACCCGATCGTGGGCATAGGAATCGGCATCACGATCCTCGGCGAGCTGCGCCCGGATGTCCACGCCGTCACCGCAATTGCGATGGGGGCGGCCGGTTTGCTTGCTATCGTGGGAGTGATCGCCTTGTCCAGGCACCACCCCGAAGTCACCAAGCGCAAGAAGGACGCGCGCAAGGCCGCGGGGCGGGTATCCCCGGACAAAACCAGACTTCAGCAGTAGGCCCGGTACGCCTGCGCCGAGGGCCAGCCGGCCACTACAGTTCCAGCTGACCGCACCGTGACCACCAGGAGTTCTCCCCGTGACCATGCCTGACCACCAGCACCCGCTGACCATCCTGATTGCCGCGGACACCTACCCGCCCCACGTCAACGGCGCTGCCATGTTCGGCTACCGCCTGGCCAAGGGAATGACGGCGCGCGGACACGATGTCCACGTTCTGGCCTGCCGCCCGGACAAGGGCAAGAGCTACACCGAGTTCTGCGAGGAAGGCACCGTCCACCGGATCCGCTCGCACTCAGTTCCCACGCACGAGTACTTCCGGATCACCTTCCCGTGGGAGATCAAGAAGGAAATCAGCCTGCTGTTCGACCGGATCCAGCCGGACGTCGTGCACATCCAGAGCCATTACATGATCGGCGAGCACGTGCTCTACGAAGCCGTCAAGCGCGGCATCCGGATTGTTGCGACCAACCACTTCATGCCCGAGAACCTGAACCCCTTCCTTCCGTTCCCGCAGTGGTTCAAAGACATCGTCGGGCGCATTTCCTGGAAGGACATGGGCAAGGTCATGGGCCAGGCCGACGTCGTCACGACGCCGACGCCGCTGGCGGCCAAAGCGATGCACCAGCACGCCTTCCTCCGCCAGGTACTGCCGCTCTCCAACGGCATTGACTCCGCCGCCTACGAACTCAAGCCCGGTGAGGAAGTGGCGCGCCACAGCAGCCCCACCGTCCTGTTCGCCGGCCGGCTCGCCGAAGAGAAGCATGTCGACGTGCTGATCGACGCCGTTGCCAAGACACCGAAGGAACTGGACGTCCATCTCGAAATCGTCGGTGGCGGCGAGGTGCGGCCTGGCCTCGAGGCCCAGGTCGAGCGGCTCGGCCTGCAGGCCCGGGTCAAGTTCCTGGGACTGGCGACCGACGCCGAACTCCGCCGCGCCTACATCGCGGCGGACCTGTTCTGCATGCCCGGCACGGCCGAGCTGCAGTCACTCGTGACGCTGGAAGCGATGTCTGCCTCCACGCCCGTGCTGCTGGCGGACGCCATGGCGCTGCCACACCTGGTGCGCGACGGCGAAAACGGCTACCTGTTCACGCCCAATGACAGCGACGACCTCGCGGCCAAGATGGTCAGCGTCCTGTCGCTCCCTGCGGCTGAGCTGGCGGCCATGGGCAAGGCGAGCCGGGGCATCGTGGAGAACCACAGCATCGAGCGCACCCTGCAGTCCTTCGAGGATCTCTACCGCGGCGCGAGCTACGACGACCTCGTGGTCTGAACCGGGCCACTACTATTGTTAGAGTGATTTTCGCCCGGAACCATCCGGCCCTGGCCGGGCCGGTTTTCCGGGTGCAAGGGGCTATAGCTCAGCTGGTTAGAGCGCGGGACTCATAATCCTAAGGTCCTCGGTTCAAGTCCGAGTAGCCCTACATTTTCGCGGAACCCTGCAGGGGACCCGCGTCCACGGGAGCCGTGGCCGATGTTCCGACGTCGGCCCGGCTCCCTTCTCGTTCCCCGGCTCCGCCGCCGGCGCACTGGGAACGTCCCGTGGGGAATCACGCCGGGATTGTGTCCTCCACATGGCCTCCGTCACTTGCAGTGTCTCTCCTGATTGCGATAAGTTACTGGTGAGTAACATCCCGTTGGCGCGAAGCGCGCGCCATTCTGGTCGCTGCTGATCACACGTGAAGGAACACCATGTCCAAAGCTGCCGTCGACATCAACAACCTCCCGTACGCCGATGGCGACTTCTACGCCTTCGAACAGCTGCTCAGCGGCAAGGAACAGGACAGGCTCGCGGAGGTCCGCGACTTTCTGGCCCGTGAGGTCAAGCCGATCGCCGTCGACTGCTGGAACCGCGGCGAGTTCCCTATGGACCTCATTCCCAAGCTCGCCGAGGTCGATCTGGTGAGCCCCGTCCGGAGGCAGGGCTACTCCAACGTCTTCGCGGGCATCATGCACGCCGAGGTGACCCGGGCGGACACATCCATTGCCACCTTCATGGGCGTCCACGACGGCCTCTTCACCGGCTCGATCGAGGCTCTCGCGTCGCAGGAGCAGCAGGAGGCGTGGCTACCGGACATCTACTCACTCAAGAAGATCGGCGCCTTCGGCCTCACCGAACCCCTGGGCGGTTCCGACGTCGCCGGCGGCACCCGCACGACTGCGCGCCGCGAGGGGGACAGCTGGATCCTCAACGGGGCCAAGCGCTGGATCGGCAACGCCACGTTCTCCGACTGGGTGGTCATCTACGCCCGGGATCTCGCCGACAACCAGGTCAAGGGCTTCCTTGTCGACACCAAAACCGAGGGCTACAGCGCTAGCAAGATCGAGAACAAGATCTCGCTTCGCACGGTGCAGAATGCTGACATCACCCTCGACAACGTCGTGGTGCCGGACTTCTTCAAGCTCGCAAACGCCAACAGCTTCCGCGACACGAACAAAGTCCTCAAGGTCACCCGGCTGGCCGTCGCCTGGCAGGCTGTCGGCCAGCAGCTCGCCGCCTTTGACGTCGCCCGCCGCTACGCTGTCGAACGCAGCCAGTTTGGCCGCCCGATCGCCTCCTTCCAGCTGGTGCAGGACCAGCTCGTACAGATCCTCGGCAACGCCGTCAGCTCGATGGGCATGATGGTCCGGCTCTCCCAGCTGGAGGACCTCGGCCAGGCCAAGGACGAGCAGTCCGCCCTGGCCAAGGCCTTCACCACCGCCCGGATGCGCGAAAGCGTTGCCCTGGGCCGCAGCATCCTCGGCGGCAACGGCATTGTGACCGACTTCGAAATGGCCAAGATCTTCTCGGACGCCGAGGCCATCTACTCCTACGAAGGCACCCACGAGATCAACACGCTCGTCACCGGCCGGGCAATCACCGGCATCTCCGCGATCGTCTAGCCGGCGGCGCCCGGCCGGGCACGCGGCCCTTCAGTCTGCCGTGCCATCCTCCTCTAGCCCCTACCCGGGTGCGGGGTCCAGGGGAGGGAGCAGGACGGAGGGCCGCAGGTCCGTCACGAAGCCCAGCGGATTGAGGTACTCCTCGCCGCGGCGGACTCCCCAGTGCAGGCAGGGTCCAGGTCCGCAATGGCCCGGCTGGATCCAGCCCAGGACGTCTCCCTCGGCGACGGCGGTGCCCGGCTTGTGTTCGCTGCGCACCGCCTCGAAGCTGCTCCTCAATCCGTTCCCGTGGTCAACGGTGATGACAGGACGGTCCACCACGACGCCGGCAAAGGTGACGGTCCCGGCCGCCGGTGAGGTGACCGGGGCGCCGTCGTGAGCTGCCCGAAGATCAACGCCGCGGTGGCCGCTGAGCCACGGCTTGGCCGGCGGGTCAAAGGCGCGCAGTACGGCGGGCCTCGGGTCCAGGGGCCAGCTCCACCCGCCGGCCGCCACGTCTGAGCCGGTATAGACACTGGACGCAACTGCCGCGCCGGGTCCCCCGGACGCCGCGGCGGGGGAGAAGGCCACGAGCAGGGCGGCAGCCATGACGTTCCTGATCGCCTGAGTTTTCATCCACCCAGCCTGCGGCTGCCGCCGGATCTGGTTAACCCCTACTCCGCGCTATGTGGATAGATCCCGGAGGGAGTGCCAGCCCTGCGAAGGTGCCCCGAAAATGCGGCCCAAAAAGTCACCTGCGCAGCCCTCGGCAAAACCCCTGCGCGCCAATCCGGCAGCCCCCGGAAACGGTCCATTCCCGTACGTGCCCTGTAGTACACTTGGTGGAGCAGTTTGCTGTGCCCTCACGCTTGATCATTCTCTTTGTGTACGTACTGTCTTTGTATAAGCAACGTAATTATCAGAGCCGGCACGCCTCATTCAGGGGTGCGGGGGAGCAGCAGCTGACTACGCGTATCCAGCCCTCCACATTGGAAGCCTCAACTCTTCAGCGTGCGGAGGACTGCGCCTCTTGCGGTCCGGCCCTTGTGGTCCGGATAAGAAGCGCAGTGGATGCCAGGAGCACCGCCCGCCTGGGTGTTGCTAATCAACCGTCAACTATTGGCAGGGTAAGACAGTCCATGGGCTGTCTCATGAATGACCTGCCGGAAGGAGCGTCGGCATGCCCGTCGTAACTATGCGCCAGCTGCTTGACAGCGGCGTCCACTTTGGACACCAGACCCGTCGTTGGAACCCGAAGATGAAGCGTTTCATCTTCACGGAGCGCAACGGCATCTACATCATTGACCTGCAGCAGTCGCTGTCCTACATCGACCGTGCCTACGAGTTCGTGAAGGCCACCGTTGCACACGGCGGCACCGTTCTCTTCGTCGGCACCAAGAAGCAGGCGCAGGAATCCATCGCCGAGCAGGCCACCCGCGTTGGCCAGCCGTACGTCAACCAGCGTTGGCTCGGCGGTATGCTGACCAACTTCCAGACGGTCTCCAAGCGCATCCAGCGCATGAAGGAACTCGAAGAGATCGACTTCGACGACGTCGCCGGTTCCGCTTACACCAAGAAGGAACTGCTGCTCCTTCGCCGCGAACTCACCAAGCTGGAAACCAACCTCGGTGGTATCCGCAACCTGACCAAGGCGCCTTCCGCACTGTGGATCGTTGACACCAAGAAGGAACACCTTGCTGTCGACGAAGCCAAGAAGCTGAACATCCCGGTTGTTGCCATCCTGGACACCAACTGCGATCCGGACGAAGTCGACTTCCCGATCCCGGGTAACGACGACGCCATCCGCTCCGTCAACCTGCTGACCCGCGTTGTTGCTGACGCCGTTGCTGAGGGCCTCATCGCCCGCAACCAGCGCGCCACCGGCACCACGGAAGCTCCGGAAGAGCCGCTGGCCGAGTGGGAGCGCGAGCTCCTCGAAGGCAGCAAGACCGAAGAAGCCCCTGCCGCTCCGGCCGCAGAAGCTGCTCCGGCCGAGGCTGTTGAAGCACCCGCCGCTGCTGAGGAAGCTCCGGCTGCTGCTGAGGAAGCTCCGGCTGCCGACGACGCCGCAGGCGAATCCAAGTAGTCAGACACAACAGTCTGCTTTGCACAGCTGACAAATAAATCCGGATCTCCCCGCGCGGTCTCCGCGCAGGGGAACTGACAGGATGGCCGCTCACAAGGTGAGCTGCCGTCCTGTCAGTCCGTACACCACATAAAATTTCTAGACAGAGGGGTTCACATGGCGAACTACACTGCCGCTGATATCAAGGCTCTGCGCGAGCGCACGGGCGCCGGCATGATGGATGTCAAGAAGGCTCTTGACGAAGCCAACGGTGACGCCGAGAAGGCCATCGAAATCATCCGCATCAAGGGCCTCAAGGGCGCTACCAAGCGCGAAGGCCGCTCCACCGCTGAAGGCCTGGTTGCTGCCAAGGTCGACGGCGGCGTTGGCGTGATGATCGAAGTCAACTGCGAGACCGACTTCGTCGCGAAGGCTGACAAGTTCATCCAGCTCGCCGACAAGGTCCTGGCAATTGCAGTCGAGTCCGGCGCTGCCGACCTCGAGACCCTGCTGGCCACCGAGGTCGACGGCAAGCCGCTGTCCGAGGTCGTCGTCGAAGAGGGCGCGGTTCTGGGCGAGAAGGTTGTTGTCCGCCGCATCTCCCGCATCGAGGGCGCAACGGTCGACGCTTACCTGCACAAGACCTCCAAGGATCTCCCGGCCCAGGTCGGCGTCCTGTTCGCTGTTGACGGCGAAGGCGAAGCAGCTGCCACCGCAGCCCACGACGTCGCCGTCCACGTCGCCGCGATGTCCCCGAACTACCTCTCCCGCGAGGATGTTCCGTCCGAGCTCGTCGAGTCCGAGCGTCGCATCGCCGAGGAGACTGCCAAGGCTGAAGGCAAGCCTGAAGCAGCCATGACCAAGATCGTGGAAGGCCGCGTCACGGGCTTCTACAAGGGCGAGGTTCTCCTCGACCAGGCATTCGCCAAGGATGCCAAGAAGTCTGTCGCGCAGGTCCTCGAAGAGGCCGGCGTCAAGGGCACCGCATTCACGCGTTTCCGCGTCGGTTCCTAGTCAGACACCAGTCAGACATTAGTCAGACACGCTGAGGGGGTGGTCACTGCGGTGGCCACCCCTTTTGCATGCACCCGGGACGCAGTCCCGGGAAGTCCCGGGAAGATCGGGGCAGGCCGGGGGCCGGGCGGAATCACGCCTTTGGTCCCCGGCACGATAACCTAGCTCAGAGTTCACCAACGGGAAGGCACCATGGAAACCGTCACCAATTCAGCCCAGCCAAAGAAGAGCCGGCGCCGGGTCCTGTTGAAGCTTTCCGGCGAGGTCTTCGGCGGCGGGAAGCTGGGCGTCGACCCTGACACCGTCCGCGGCGTGGCCAAGCAGATCGCCGCGGCGGTCCCCGACGTCGAAGTCGCGATCGTGGTCGGCGGCGGAAACTTCTTCCGCGGCGCCGAGCTGTCGCAGAGCGGCATGGACCGTTCCCGCGCCGACTACATGGGCATGCTCGGCACGGTCATGAACTGCCTGGCGCTCCAGGACTTCCTGGAGCAGGCCGGCGTCGAAACCCGTGTGCAGAGCGCCATCACCATGGGCCAGGTCGCAGAGGCGTACATTCCGCGTCGCGCCATCCGCCACATGGAAAAGGGCCGCGTCGTCATCTTCGGCGCCGGCGCCGGACTCCCGTACTTCTCCACCGACACCGTGGCCGCCCAGCGCGCCATGGAGGTCCACGCCGACGTCGTCCTGATGGCCAAGAGCGGGGTCGACGGCGTCTACACCGCCGACCCGAAGAAGGACCCCACTGCCGAGAAGCTGCACCGCCTCAGCTACGACGACGCCCTTCGCCGAGACATCCGCGTGATGGACCAGACCGCCATGACCATGTGCAAGGACAACAACCTGACCATGGTGGTGTTCGGCATGGAAGGCGACGGCAACGTGACCCGGGCCATCCGCGGCGAGGACCTGGGCACCGTCGTCACGCCCTAGCAACGGCTAGGATGTTTTCAGGACATTTCCGCACTTCGAAGCCTGGGGCCAGCAGTCGGAACACCACCAAGACCGTGCAGTACCCGCCAGCGGCGGCTGCACCAAATTTCTGAGGAGAGATCGTGATCGAAGAAACCTTGCTCGAAGCCGGGGACAAGATGGACAAGGCGGTTGAAGTAGCCAAGGAAGACTTCGCCTCGATCCGCACCGGCCGCGCCAACCCGGGCCTCTACAACAAGGTCCTGGTGGACTACTACGGCTCGCCCACGCCCTTGCAGCAGCTGGCCTCCTTCGCCATCCCGGACGCCCGGACCATCCTCATCACGCCGTTCGACAAGACCGCCCTGCGGGACATCGAACGTGCCCTCAGCGACTCCGAGGTGGGCGCCAACCCCTCCAACGACGGCAACGTCATCCGGATCACCATCCCGGACCTCACGCAGGAGCGTCGCAAGGAGTACGTCAAGATCGTCAAGTCCAAGGGCGAGGATGCCAAGGTGTCCATCCGCAACATCCGCCGCAAGGCCAAGGAAACCCTGGACAAGCTGGTCAAGGACGGCGAAGCCGGCGAGGACGAGGGCAGCCGGGGCGAGAAGGAACTGGACGCCCTGACCAAGGCCCACGTCGACGGGATCGACGAGCTGCTCAAGCGCAAGGAAGCCGAGCTGCTCGAGGTCTAATGACGCAGGAACAGGGGGACCCCGGAGCACGCATCCGGGTGCGGGGGAAGCAGCGGCGGAACCCCACGCCCAAGGCCGGCAGGAACCTTCCCGCTGCGACCGCTGTGGGCCTCGGCATGCTTATCGTTGTCCTGGGCGGGCTGTTGTTCCTTCCGCTGGGGTTCGTGCTCATCGTCACCACCTTCGCGGTTTTCGGCGTCTGGGAAGTCTTCCGGGCCCTGGAAGCCTCGGGCACCAGGCTGCCGATCATCCCGGTGATGACCGGAACCGTTGCGATGCCGGCGGCCGCCTACTTCGGCGGCCCCGAAAGCCTCCTGTTCGCGATGATGCTCAGCAGCGTCGCGGTCCTGATCTGGCGGTCCCTGGAGGGCGCTGCAGGTTCCGCGCGCAGCATCTTCGCCGGTGTCTTCACCCTGGCCTGGATCCCGTTCCTCATCAGCTTCGCCGTGTTGCCGCTGCACACGTTCGCGGGGGAGACACCGGTGGGGCTGTGGCCCGACGGCGTTGTTCCCGCCGGAGCGTGGCAGATTGCCACCCTGCTGCTGCTGGTGGTCGCCAACGACACGTTCGGGTACCTCGTCGGGGCCTCGCTCGGCAAGCACCCGATGGCGCCGAAGATCAGCCCGAAGAAGAGCTGGGAGGGCTTCGCCGGCTCCATCGCCGGTGCCACCGCAGTGGGTGTGCTCGCCTCCGTCTTCCTGCTGGACAAACCCTGGTGGGTCGGCGTGGCCTTGGCCGTGGGCATGGTCGCCGCGGCCACCGCCGGAGACCTCTCCGAATCCATGGTGAAGCGTGAACTGGGGATCAAGGACATGAGCAGCATCCTGCCCGGCCACGGCGGGGTCATGGACCGGCTGGACTCGATCGTCTTCGCTTCCCCGGTGGCCTTCATCCTCTACTCGATCTTTGCCGGCGCGTAAGGCATCACGGCATTCACCCTGCGGCCCCTAGAATGGTGCCGGGCAGACCGGACAAACCGGACAGTCCGGCCGAACAGCATTGAAGGAACAAAAAGTTACAGTGGACATTCAACGGCAGATTCCTGCTTCCTTTGACCGTGTGCAGCGGAGCCAGTACGGCTACAACGCCAAGCAGGTCGACCAGTTCATGCAGCGCGCACGGGTGTCGTTCGAATCGCCACGGTCTGCCGCCCGGCCGGTCAAGAGCGCGGACGTCAGGTCGGTCTCCTTCGACCCCGTCAAGGGCGGGTATGTCGCGGCGGACGTGGATGCAGCCCTGGACCGCCTGGAGGACGCCCTTGCCCTGCGGGAACGCGACGAACTCGTCGCCGCACGCGGCGAGGACGCCTGGCTCCGCGAGATCGGCCGGCTCGCCGGCCTGCTCCGCGGACGGTTGCACCGCCCCGACGGCCAGCGGTTCCGGCGCCCGGCCAAGGCCAAAGCGCGCAGCTACAACACCACGGACGTGGACGACCTCTGCCACGACCTGATCGGCTACCTCGAAGAAGACAAGCCGCTGAGCGTGGACAATGTCCGCCGCGCTGTCTTCCGTCCCGCCGTCGGCAAGGACGGCTACGAGGAGAACCAGGTGGACGCCTTCCTGGACCGCGTCGTCGAACTTATGGCCGCCATAGACTGAGCGCGCTCAGCGCTCAGTGGCCAGCGGCCGCTCCGGAGTGTGCAGCCGGGTCATGAGCCGGGTGATGGTCCGCGGCACGCGGTCCCGGGTGGCCCGGGAAACCAGGACCATTACGGCAAACGCCGCCGGCACGGTCCAGGCCGCGGGCTGCGCCAGCCAGGACGGCGTTCCGGCGGCACTCAGGAAGGCTCCGGCCACCATCGCCCCGCCGCACAGCACGGCTCCGGTCACCATGCCGGCGATCGCCCCGGCGTCGGTCAGCCCGCGCCACCAGATGCCCAGCAGGAGCACCGGGCAGATCGTCGACGCGGTGAACGCGAACACCATCCCCACGCTGCCGGCCAGAGCAAGGGAACCCGTCATGGACGCGATGCCCAGCGGGACCACCGCCGAGATCACGGCCGCCCGCCGGAAGCCCTGGACGCTGCCGCCGAAGAGGTCCTGGCTGATCACACCGGCGAGCGAGACCACCAGCCCGGACGTCGTCGACAGGAACGCGGCAAACGCCCCGGCCACCACCAGTGCGGACAGCAGGTCACCTGCCGTCCCGCCCACCAGCTCCCCGGGGAGCAGCAGCACCAGCGCATCGGACTGCCCGCTCTGCGCCAGCTGCGGGGCGAACACCCGGCCGATCAGCCCGTACGCCGTGGGGAACAGGTAGAACACCGACAGCAGGCCCAGGACAATCAGGGTGGTCCGGCGGGCCGACTGCCCGTCCGGGTTCGTGTAGAAGCGCACCAGCACATGCGGCAGCCCCAGCGTCCCGAACAGCAGAGCCACCAGCAGGGAGACGTTCTGGTACATCCCGGCCGGTGCCGCTCCCGTCGGGTTCACGGACGCCTCGGCAGCGAGGGGAGTTCCGGAGTCTGCCAGCACGAAGAGAATGAACAGGATCGGCACGGCCAGCGCCGTCAGTTTCAGCCAGTACTGGAACGCCTGGACAAACGTGATGGACCGCATGCCGCCCGCCACCACGGTGACGCAGACAACCACCACCACCGCCACCATGCCCACCCACGCCGGCAGCCCGGTGGTGATCCGGATGGCCAGCGCCGCGCCGTGGAGCTGGGGGACAATGTAGAGCCAGCCGACCATCACGACGACGACACTCGTGACGCTGCGGACCACCCGCGAATCGAGCCGCGCCTCGGTGAAGTCGGGGATGGTGTAAGCGCCGGAGCGGCGGAGCGGCGCGGCAACGAAGAGCAGCAGCATCAGGTAGCCGGCCGTGTACCCCACCGGAAACCACAAGGCGTCCGTGCCGGAGAGCAGGATGAGCCCGGCGACGCCGAGGAAGCTCGCCGCCGAAAGGTACTCGCCGCCGATGGCCGAGGCGTTCCACCAGGGCCGGACCGTCCGTGAAGCCACGTAGAAATCCCCGGTGGTGCGGGAAATCCGCAGGCCGTAGAAACCGATGCCGGCCGTGGCCAGCGAGACGGCTACGAACGCTGCAATGCCGACGACCGGGTTCACGGGCGCCTCATTTGTCCCCGACGAGGTCCCGGTAGCGGGACTCGTTCCGGGCCGCCGTCCGGATGTACAGCCAGGCGCTGAGCCCGACCACCGGATAGATCCCGGCGCCCAGCAGCACCCAGTCGAACGGCAGCCCGGCGATCGTGGACTCCGCGAGCCCGGGGACCAGTCCCAGCATGAGCGGGAAGGCGGCAAGGATCAGCAGGAACCCCGCAGCCACCACCACCCCGAGCCGCAACTGAGAGCGAATCAGCGAGCGGACAAACACCTGGCCGGCGTCGGACTCCTCGGCGGCTTCGCGCGAGTCGGCGGCCGACCGCACAGCCGGGAGCGCGCTGCCACCCAGGGCGACACCGCCCGTCGCAGCGGCGCCTGAGTTGCCGCTCCGCGGCGCGGTGACGCGGACGCGGGTCATGCCTGCGGCCGGATCCGGGTGGCCTCAAGCTTCTCCCGGACGGACGGCAGGTGCCGCCGGCTGATCGGGAGTTCGGCCCCCGCCACGGTGACACTGGGCGCCGCGGCGGCAAGTTTCATGTGGCTGACGTGGTTCAGCGCGATGAGGTACGAACGATGGATGCGGATAAATCCGGCGTCCGCCCACTGCTGTTCCAGGTCGGCCAGCGGGACACGGATGAGGTAGCTCGCGTCGGCGGTGTGCAGCCTGGCGTAGTCGCCCTGGGCCTGGACGTAGGTGACATCCTCGCGGCGGATCATTTTCGTGGTGCCGCCAAGGTCCACCGTGATCATCTCCGGGGGCGGCGCGCCGTCCTTGAGCAGCTCGCAGATCCGGCCGACGGACTTCGCCAGCCGCTCAGCCCGGACGGGCTTCAGCAGGTAGTCCACGGCGGCCAGTTCAAAGGCTTCCAGGGCGCAGTCCTCATCGGCGGTGACAAACACGACGGCGGGCGGCTTGCTGCTGCGCGAGATGACCCGCGCGATGTCCAGGCCGGAGAGCGCCGGCATGTGGATGTCGAGGAAGACGGCGTCGACATTCTCGGCTTCGAGGGCCCGCAGCGCCTCGGCCCCGGAGGACGCGCGGTGGATGGTGCCGATCCGGTCATCCTTGCCGAGCAGGAAGGCCAGTTCCTCGACAGCGGGCAGCTCGTCGTCGGCGACGAGGACGTTAATCATGGATCAAGACTACTGCCGCAGGCGCTTCGGCCTGCCGCAGGCTCAGGCGTCGTGCCGGGGCTGCGACTTCGGGACGCGCATCGTAATCAGGGTGCCTTCGCCGGGCGCCGTCTCGATCACGAGGCCGGTGTCGTCGCCGTAGACCTGCCGCAGCCGGGCGTCGACGTTCCGCAGCCCGACGTGGTCGCCTTCCCCGTGCCCGGCGAGGACTGCCCGCAGCTGCTCCGGGTCCATGCCCACGCCGTCGTCCTCGATGGTGACCTCGGCGAAGGCGCCGGAGTCGTTGGCCGTGATGGTGATGTGGCCGGGACCCTCCTTGGCCTCGAGGCCATGCCGTACCGCGTTTTCCACGAGCGGCTGCAGGCTCAGGAACGGGATCACCGTGCTGAGCACCTCGGGGGCGATCCGCAGGCTCACCTGGACGCGGTCGCCGAACCGTGCCCGTTCCAGCAGCAGGTAGCGGTCGATGCAGCGCAGTTCCTCGGCGAGCGTGGTGAAGTCGCCGTGCCGGCGGAAGGAATAGCGGGTGAAGTCGGCGAACTCCACCACCAGCTCGCGCGCCCGGACCGGATCCGTGTTGATGAACGAGGCGATCGCGTTCAGGGAGTTGTAGATGAAGTGCGGGCTGATCTGTGCCCGGAGCGCACGCACCTCGGCCTCCATCAGGAGCGTGCGCGACGCATCCAGTTCCGCCAGCTCCACCTGCGTCGCCACCCAGTCGGCCACCTCGCTGGTGGCCCGGACCAGCCCGGCGCCGGCAGCCGGGGCGAAGGCGGCCACCACACCCACCACACGGGTCCCGGCCTTGATCGGGGCGATCACCGCGGCACGTTCCACATCCGTGCGGGTCGCGACGGCGCCTCGGCCCCGGGCGAGTTCCTGCACCTCGCCGGCCGGGATCACGGCGGTGTGGCCGCCGTCGAGCACTCCTGCCGACAGTTCCATCAGCAGCGGCGTGAGTTCCTCGCCGGCGCCGTCCCAGGCGAGCACGCCGGAGGCATCGGTGATCGCCAGCGCGTCGCAGCCCAGCAGGGTGCGCAGCTGGCGGCTCGCCTTGGCGGCCCCGGCCGGATTGAGCCCGGTCCGCAGGTGCTGGCCGGCGCGCGAGGCCGCGTGAAGCGTCTTGTAGGTGGCCCGCTCCGCGTCGGTGCCAAGCTCCCGGAAGGAGCGGAGCACCTTGAGCCCGACGGCGACGACGACGGCGATCGCCGCCGCGATCACGGCAACGGCGGCGGCGGTGAACAGGGGAGAGTCGGGCATGGGCCCAGCGTATCGCGGCACCTGCCGGACGGGGCCGAGGGTGCGCCCGCCTGCCTTTCAGGCACGGCTTCGGGCGCCGCTGAGCGCAGCATCGGGACCGTTGAGCGACGCAGGGCGCGGTAATTCTGGAATGTAACCCGCATCACGGGGGACAGTGATTGCAGTCACATTGGCCGGAGGGCTGTTCGGAGCAGGCCAGGGCAGCCGGTGTGGACACGCCAGTCTCAATGAGGAGGAACGATGGGTAACGATGCCCAAGAAACGGACGCTACGGCGGCCGTGGACTTCAAGGAAGTCCAGTCGACGCCGCGGTTCCAGGAACTGCGCAAACGTCACCGCAGCTTTGTCTTTCCGATGGCCATTGCATTCCTGCTCTGGTACTTCGCCTATGTCCTGCTGGCCGACTACGCGGTGGAGTTCATGTCCACCAAGGTCTGGGGCAACATCAACATCGGCCTGATCCTGGGCCTGCTCCAGTTCGTGACCACGTTCGCCATCACCGGCTGGTACGTCAGCTACTCGAACCGGAAGCTGGACCCCATTGCCGCCGAGATCCGCGACGAAATCGAAGGCCACGAGTTCGACACCCACGGTAATCCAGTGAGCGGATCGGCAAAATGACAACATTGATGGTTCCCGCGGTCAACGTCGCCGCCCTGAAAGACACCACCCTGCTGAACATGGGGATCTTTGCCCTGTTCGTGGCGGTCACCATGGTGATCGTCTTCCGCGCCAGCCGCAACAACAAGACGGCCGCCGACTACTACGCGGCCGGCCGCTCGTTCACCGGTTCGCAGAACGGCACCGCCATCGCCGGCGATTACCTGTCCGCTGCCTCGTTCCTGGGGATCACCGGGGCCATCGCCATCAACGGCTACGACGGCTTTATGTACTCCATCGGCTTCCTCGTCGCCTGGCTCGTCGCCCTGCTGCTCGTCGCCGAGCTCCTGCGCAACACGGGCAAGTTCACCATGGCCGATGTGCTCTCATTCCGGCTCAAGCAGCGCCCCGTGCGCATTGCCGCCGCCATCTCCACCCTTGCGGTCTGCTTCTTCTACCTCCTGGCCCAGATGGCCGGCGCCGGAAGCCTCATCTCCCTGCTGCTGGGCATCAGCGACTGGGGCGGACAGGCGCTGGTGATCATCGTCGTCGGCGCCCTGATGATCATGTACGTCCTGATCGGCGGCATGAAGGGCACCACCTGGGTCCAGATCATCAAGGCCATCCTGCTGATTGCCGGGGCCGCTGTCATGACCTTCTGGGTCCTGGCCATTTACGGCTTCAACCTCTCCTCCCTGCTGGGCGGCGCGGTGGAAACCGCGGGCAACCCGGCCATCCTCAACCCGGGACTGCAGTACGGCAAGTCCGAGACCTCCAAGCTCGACTTCCTGTCCCTCGGCCTGGCCCTGGTGCTCGGCACCGCGGCCCTGCCGCACGTGCTGATGCGCTTCTACACGGTCCCGACCGCCAAGGAAGCCCGCAAGTCCGTGGTCTGGTCCATCTGGCTGATCGGCCTGTTCTACCTGTTCACGCTGGTACTCGGCTACGGTGCCGCGGCACTGGTGGGCGCCGAGACCATCAAGGCCGCCCCGGGCGGCGTCAACTCGGCCGCTCCGCTGCTCGCGTTCCACCTCGGCGGACCGCTGCTGCTCGGCTTTATCTCCGCGGTGGCCTTCGCGACCATCCTTGCCGTCGTCGCCGGCCTCACCATCACCGCGGCGGCCTCGTTCGCCCACGACATCTACGCCAACGTCCTGGCGAAGGGCAAGGCCGACCCCGACACCGAGGTGAAGGTGGCGCGGAAGACCGTCGTTGTGATCGGTGTGCTGGCCATCATCGGCGGCATCTTCGCCAACGGGCAGAACGTCGCGTTCCTCGTGGCCCTGGCCTTTGCCGTGGCCGCCTCGGCCAACCTGCCCACCATCCTGTACTCGCTGTTCTGGCGCCGTTTCACCACCCAGGGCGCCGTCTGGAGCATGTACGGGGGCCTGGGCTCCGCGGTGATCCTGATCGCGCTGTCCCCGGTGGTCTCGGGTGCGAAGACGTCCATGATCCCGGGCGCCAACTTCGCGATCTTCCCGCTGAGCAACCCCGGCATCGTCTCCATCCCGCTCGCGTTCTTCCTGGGCTGGCTCGGCACGGTGCTGGACAAGAAACTGGAAGACACCACCAAGCAGGCCGAAATGGAAGTCCGCTCCCTGACGGGTGTGGGCGCCGAAAAGGCCACCAACCACTAAGAGGGTCGGCGGCCCCCCGCCCGCTCACACCGCAGGAGCCCCCATGCAACCGCATGGGGGCTCCTGCCGTGTAGACCGTCAGCCTTCGGCGGAGCCGCGTTCCAGCAGCGGCTGGATCCGGAACGGGATCATCTCGCTCATCGCCAGGGCGGTGTCCGTCCGGTCCACCCCGTCGCAGGACAGGATCTTGCCGTTGATCCGGAACAGGTCCTCGGCGTCGAGCGCCACCACCCGCAGCAGCAGGTCCGCCGAACCGGTGAGCCCGTAGCCCTCCAGAATCTCCGGGATGTCCGCCAGTTCCACCGCCAGCTGGCCGAGTTTCTGCTGCTGGACGTGCACCGAGATGAAGGCCATCAGCGGGTAGCCCAGCGAGGCCGGATTGATGCGGCGCTCGAAGGACAGGAAGACGTGTTTTTTCTCCAGCTGGGCCATCCGCGCCTGCACGGTATTCCGCGACAGGCCCAGCTTCTGGGCCAGCGCCACGACGGTCCGCCGCGGGTCGCGGGCCATGGCCGAAAGCAGGCGGGTGTCGGTGCCATCCAAGGGTTGCATAGTGCGCAAGATTAGCACGGTGCCAGGGTGCCGGACAGTGCAGAATGCTCAACTTTTCTGCAGGTGGTTGTACCCAATGGGCGTTGTGAGTAGGGTCACAACTATCCGGGGCAACGGCGCCCGGGCGGCCGGTGCGCGCCGGGATCACGAGTCCTGCGAGTATCGGTCAGACGACGTCAGAAGGTGCGGACAACTGTGTTTACCGACGACGCGGGCAAGGGCGGTATTTCCGCCGGGGGCCCCGGGAACAGTGCAGAATCAAACAGGCGGACGGGCGGGGACCTCGTCCAACTCATCACCCCCGGGGGTGAACGCGTAAGCCATCCCGAGTTCGATCCCTGGGTCCAGGACGTCAGCGACGAACAGCTCGGCGCGCTCTACGAGGACATGGTGGTCATCCGACGCATCGACGCCGAAGCCACCGCCCTGCAGCGCCAGGGCGAACTCGCCCTCTGGCCGCCGCTGCTGGGCCAGGAAGCCTCCCAGATCGGCTCGGCCCGGGCCCTTCGGGACGACGATTTCGTCTTCCCCAGCTACCGTGACAACGGCGTCGCCTACTGCCGCGGCGTCAACCCCGAGGACATCGTCAAAGCCTGGCGGGGCAACGCCCTGGCCGGCTGGGACCCCTACACGGTCAATGTCGCCACGCAGCAGATCATCATCGGCGCCCAGACCCTGCACGCCACCGGCTACGCGATGGGAATCCAGAACGACGGCGCCGATTCGGTCGCCGTGGCCTACTTCGGCGACGGCGCCACGAGCGAGGGCGATGTCAACGAGGCCCTGGTGTTCGCCGCCAGCTTCCAGTCCCCGGTGGTCTTCTTCTGCCAGAACAACCACTGGGCCATCTCCGAGCCCGTCCGGCTGCAGTCCCACATCCAGATCGCTGACCGCGCCGCAGGCTTCGGCATCCCCAGCATGCGCGTGGACGGCAACGACGTCCTGGCCGTGATGGCCGCAACCCGCATCGCCATCGACCGTGCACGCCGCGGCGGCGGCCCCACCTTCATCGAGGCCGTCACCTACCGCATGGGCCCGCACACGACGGCGGACGACCCCACCCGCTACCGCGACGCCAACGAGCTCGAGGACTGGGCCGCCAAGGACCCAATCGCCCGGCTGAAGTCGCTGCTGGAACGCAAGGGGCTCCTCACCGAGGACCTCGAAACCGCCGTCGCCGCCAAGGCGGACGCCGTCGCGAAGGCACTGCGGGCGGGCACCATCAACATGCCCGAACCGCAGCCGATGGACATCTTCAAACACGTCTACAGCACGCCCAATTCCTCGCTGGACCGCCAGCAGGACCACTATTCCCGTTACCTGGCTTCCTTCGGCGATCCCGCAGAAGCCGCTACTGAAGAAGGTGCACGCTGATGACGAAGATGACCTTCGCCCGAGCCATCAATTCGGGCCTGCGCAAGTCCCTCGAGAACGATCCCAAGGTGATCCTCATGGGCGAGGACATCGGCGCCCTCGGCGGTGTCTTCCGCGTCACCGACGGCCTGCAGAAGGACTTCGGCAAGCACCGCGTCGTGGACACCCCGCTCGCCGAGTCCGGCATCATGGGCACCGCCGTCGGACTCGCGTACCGCGGCTACCGCCCAGTGGTGGAGATCCAGTTCGACGGCTTCATATACCCGGCGTTCGACCAGATCGTCAGCCAGGTCGCCAAGATGCACTACCGCACCCAGGGCGCGGTCAAGATGCCCATCACCATCCGCGTCCCGTTCGGCGGCGGCATCGGTTCCCCGGAGCACCACTCGGAATCGCCCGAGGCCTACTTCACCCACACGTCGGGGCTGCGCGTCGTCAGCGTCTCCAACCCGCAGGACGCCTACACGATGATCCAGCAGGCCATCGCCTCCGATGATCCGGTGCTGTACTTCGAACCCAAGCGCCGCTACCACGACAAGGGCGAGGTGGACGAGACCCTTGACCTCGGCGCCGCCCTGTCCCTGGAGAAGGCCCGCGTCGTCACCGAAGGCAAGGACGTGACGCTCGTGGCCTACGGCCCGCTCGTCAAGACCGCCACGGACGCCGCGCTCGCCGCCGCCGACGAAGGCGTGTCGGTCGAGGTCATCGACCTGCGCTCGCTCGCCCCGCTGGACTTCGCGACGCTGGAAGCCTCGGTCCGGAAGACCGGCCGGCTCGTCATCACGCACGAGGCCTCCCAGACCGGCGGCATCGGCGCCGAAGTAGCCGCCAGCATCACCGAACGCTGCTTCTACCACCTTGAAACCGCACCGGTCCGGGTCACCGGCTTCGACGTCCCGTACCCGTACTCAAAGCTTGAAATGCACCACCTCCCGGGCCTGGACCGGATCCTGGACGGCGTCGACCGTGCCCTGGGCCGCCCCAACTCCCTGAGCGGGCTGGAAGGATGAGCGCCACCATGATCAAGGAATTCCGGCTGCCCGACCTCGGCGAAGGTCTCACCGAATCGGAAATCGTCGCCTGGAAGGTCGCGGTGGGGGACACCGTCGCGCTCAACCAGATCATCGCGGAAGTAGAAACGGCCAAGGCCGTCGTCGAGCTTCCCTCGCCGTTCGCCGGGGTAGTCGCTGCCCTGCACGAACAGCCCGGCACCGTCGTGGAGGTCGGCAAGCCGATCGTTTCCTTCGAGGTAGAGGGCGACGACGGCGCTCCCGCCGGCGGCTCTGGAACTGCCGGAGGTACCGGTGCGGACGCGCCCGCCAAACGTGAACCGAACCTCGTGGGCTACGGCGCCGTCCTGGAGAACTCCGGCCGACCGGCCCGCCGCACCCGCAGCTTCGCCGCTCCCGCGGCTTCGGCCGCCGCACCGGCCCCGGCCGCGCCGGCCACGGTGGTCGAACCGGTCGCGCCCGCCCCGGTGGCCGAACCCGCTGCCGCCGCGCACTCCGGGGACCGCCCGCGGTCCACGCCGCCCGTGCGCAAGCTGGCCAAGGATCTCGGCGTCGACCTCGCGGCCGTCGCCGGCACGGGCGAGTTCGGGCTCATCACCCGCGACGACGTCCGCAACTTCGTCGGCGGGGGAGACCTGCCGGTGGCACCCCGGGACCTGGCCGGCGTGCCCGTCCAGGCCCAGGCGCAGGGCGAGCGGGAAACCCGGACGCCCATCAAGGGCGTACGGAAGTTCACCGCCGCGGCCATGGTCTCCAGCGCCTTCACGGCGCCGCACGTCACGGAATTCCTGACCGTCGACGTCACCCCGACCATGGAACTGCTGGCGAAGCTCAAGGCCAGCCGCGCGTTTGCCGGCTACAAGCTGACCCCGCTGACCATCGTGTCCAAGGCTGTGCTCATCGCCCTGCGCAACCACCCCACGCTCAACACCCGCTGGGATGAGGCCAAGCAGGAGATCGTGCAGTACAACTACGTGAACCTGGGCATCGCGGCGGCCACCCCGCGCGGCCTCACCGTTCCGAACATCAAGGACGCCGACCGGATGTCCCTGCTGGAGCTCTCCACGGCGCTGACCGAACTGACGGACACGGCGCGGTCCGGCAAGACGGCCCCGGCCGAGCTTTCCGGCGGCACCATCTCCATCACCAACATCGGCGTCTTCGGCATCGATGCCGGCACACCCATCCTGAACCCGGGCGAGGCCGCCATCCTGGCCCTCGGTGCCGTGCGGAAGATGCCGTGGGAGTACCGGGACGAGGTGGCGCTGCGCCAGGTCATGACGCTCAGCCTGTCCTTCGACCACCGCCTGGTCGACGGCGAGCAGGGCTCACGCTTCCTGCAGGACCTCGGCGCCATGCTCTCCGACCCGGGCATGGCCCTCGCCATGGTCTAGGCCCCCAACGTCACGGCTGCCGGCTGCCCCCTCCCGGGGTGGCCGGCAGCTTTGTTGTGCGGCGGGTTGTCCGTCCGGGGGCACATTGGCCGGAAAGTTCGACGGCGGCGCCTTGGCAGTCGGCGTGTTCGCGCCAAAGGGCCCCCGGAGCGCGGGACGGCGTGAGCTGCGGGGCCGGGCGGCGTGGGCGGGACGGCGTGAGCCGCGGGGCCAGGGGGACCCGGCACGCGGGCAGGGACAGGTCAGTCGAGCGGGTCGGGAACGGCCGGGGCCATCAGGGCCGCCAGCGCCATGCTCTGGAGCAGGGGCCGTGCCCGCTTGACTGCGATCCGGCGCCCGTGGCTGCGGACCGAGTGCGGCGTGGAGTTGATCAGGCCGAACGTGGCGTGGGCGCGCATCCGGAGTTCAGTATCTTCGGTCTCGGGGTGCAGCCCGGCCAATACCTCGACCCAGAGCTCCACGTAGTTCCTTTGCAGCGTGCGGACCTGCGCCTGGTCGTCGTCGGCGAGGTTGCTGAAGTCCTGGTCCTGCACGCGGATGACGTCGGGGTTACTCAGCGCGAAGTCCACGTGGAACTCCACCAGCCGGCGCAGCGCAACGGCGGCGCCGTCGGAAGCGGCAATCACGCGCCGGCCGCCGTCGAACAGATCCTGGCTGACGCTGAGCAGCAGCGCCCCGAGGACTGCCTGCTTGCCGGAGAAGTGCCGGTACACCGCAGGGCCGCTGACGCCCGCCGCGGCGCCCAGATCCTCCAGCGAGACGCGGTTGAAGCCGTCGACGGCGAACAGCTCGGCGGCCGCGGACAGCAGGGCCTGCCGCCTGTTCTCCTTGGCCTGGCTGCGCTGGGTTGATGCGGGAGGTGTCGATGTAGGAGGCGTCGAACCGGAAGAGGCCGGAGGGGCCTGGGTTGTCTGGCTGGACTCGGTCACCGGCACGTCCCTCTTTTCGAATTCCACTTGACTGTGCAGCTGACTCTGCTGTCCTGTGTTGGACATCACAGTTAATAGAGACTAACCTAAATCTCAGTTATGCGGTACTAACCGAAGTGGCTGGAGCGGGCGCAAGTCAGGTCCCCGGCATGAAGGCCCAGAACGGAAGCAGTCAATGGAGACAATCGCCAGCCAGGTGGACGCCACGAGCGCCGCCTTCGCCGCGAACCGCGAGGCACAGCTGGGGCTGGCCCGCGAGCTGAAGGCACGCCTCGCCACGGCAGCCCTCGGCGGGCCGGAGAAGTCGCGCGAACGCCATGTGGCCCGGGGCAAACTCCTGCCGCGCGAGCGCATCGACCAGCTGCTCGATGACGGCAGCCCGTTCCTGGAGATCGCTCCGCTGGCCGCCAACGGCATGTACAACGACGATTCCCCCGGCGCCGGCGTCATTGCCGGGATCGGGCTGGTCCACGGCCGCCAGGTGCTGGTCATCTCCAACGACGCCACCGTCAAGGGCGGCACCTATTACCCGATGACGGTCAAGAAGCACCTCCGGGCCCAGGAAATCGCGCTGGAGAACCGGCTGCCCTGCATCTACCTCGTGGACTCCGGCGGCGCCTTCCTGCCCAAGCAGGACGAGGTCTTCCCGGATAAGGAACACTTCGGCCGGATCTTCTTCAACCAGGCCAAGATGTCCGCGGCCCGGATCCCGCAGATCGCCTCGGTGATGGGCTCCTGCACCGCCGGTGGCGCCTACGTTCCCGCGATGAGCGATGAAACCGTGATCGTCCGCAACCAGGGCACCATCTTCCTGGGCGGCCCGCCGCTGGTGAAGGCCGCCATCGGCGAGATCGTCACGGCCGAGGAACTCGGCGGCGGCGACGTGCATTCCAAGATCTCCGGCGTCACCGACCACCTCGCCGAAAACGACGAGCACGCCCTCCAGATCGTCCGCGACATCGTCTCCACGCTGCCGAAGCCGGCGGCCCCCGCCTGGGACATCGACACCGCCGTCGAACCCGTTGCCGACCCGGATGAGCTCTACGGTGCCGTCCCCACGGACGTCAACGCGCAGTACGACGTCCGCGAGGTGATTGCCCGGCTGGTGGACGGCAGCCGCTTCCACGAGTTCAAGAAGGACTACGGCACCACCCTGGTCACCGGCTTCGCGAAGCTGCACGGCCACCCCGTGGGCATCGTGGCGAACAACGGGGTGCTCTTCAGCGAGTCCTCGCTCAAGGGCGCGCACTTCATCGAACTCTGCGACCAGCGCGGCATTCCGCTGATCTTCCTGCAGAACCTCTCCGGCTTTATGGTCGGCAAGGACTACGAGCAGGGCGGCATCGCCAAGAACGGCGCCAAGATGGTCACCGCCGTCGCCACCGCCCGGGTTCCCAAACTGACTGTCGTGATCGGCGGGTCGTTCGGCGCCGGCAACTACTCGATGTGCGGCCGGGCCTACTCGCCGCGGTTCCTGTGGATGTGGCCGGCGTCCCGGATCTCGGTGATGGGCGGCAACCAGGCCTCCAGCGTGCTCGCCACCGTCAAACGGGACCAGTACGAGGCCCGCGGCGAGGAATGGTCCGCCGCGGACGAGGAAGCCTTCAAGGCCCCGATCAAACAGCAGTACGAGGATCAGGGCAGCCCGTACTACTCCACCGCCCGCCTCTGGGATGACGGCGTGATCGACCCCGCGGACACCCGCACCGTCCTGGGACTGGCGCTCGACGTCGTCTCCCGCACCCCGCTGCCGGAGACCTCCTTCGGCCTGTTCCGGATGTGAGCCAGCCATGACTATTTCTTCCTCGAGTATTTCTTCGTCGACTACAACCTCCCCGACGCCGATGGGGGACAAGCCTCTCTTTGGCACCGTGCTCGTCGCCAACCGCGGCGAGATCGCGTGCCGCGTGATCCGCACCCTGCGGGCGCTGGGTATCCGCTCGGTGGCCGTCTATTCGGACGCCGACGACGACGCCCGGCACGTACGGGAAGCAGACGTCGCCGTGCGGATCGGCCCGGCGGCCGCGGCCGAGAGCTACCTCAAGATCGAGGCGATCCTCCAGGCCTGCCGCGACACCGGCGCCGAGGCTGTGCACCCGGGCTACGGGTTCCTGAGCGAGAACGTGGACTTCGCCCGCGCGCTGGAGAAGGCCGGGATCACGTTCATCGGTCCCGGCGTCGAATCCCTCAATGTCATGGGCGACAAGATCCGCTCCAAGAACCACGTCACCGGCTACGGCGTTCCGGTGGTCCCCGGCATCGCCGAACCCGGGATGACGGACGCGCAGCTGATCGACGCCGCGGCCGGCGTCGGCTTCCCGCTGCTGATCAAGCCCTCCGCCGGCGGCGGCGGCAAGGGTATGCACGTCGTGGAACGCGCCGAGGACCTGGAGGCAACCCTTGCCACAGCCCGCCGCGTCGCGGCCAGCGCCTTCGGCGACGACACCCTGTTCCTGGAGCGGCTCGTCCTGACCCCGCGGCACATCGAGGTCCAGATCCTCGCGGACAACCACGGCAACGTCATCCAACTCGGGGAGCGCGAGTGCTCGCTGCAGCGCCGGCACCAGAAGGTCATCGAGGAAGCCCCGTCCCCGCTGCTCGAAGCCCTGCCCGACGGCGCCGATATCCGGGCCCGCCTCGGTGAGGCCGCGTGCAACGCCGCGCGCAGCGTCAGCTACAGCGGCGCCGGCACCGTGGAGTTCCTGGTTTCCGACAACGCCCCGGACGAGTTCTTCTTTATGGAGATGAACACCCGGCTGCAGGTCGAGCACCCCGTCACCGAAATGGTCACCGGCGTCGACCTCGTCGAATGGCAGGTGCGGATCGCCGCCGGCGAGGAACTCACCGTCCGGCAGGACGACGTCGTCCTCACCGGGCACTCGGTGGAAGCGCGTGTCTACGCTGAAATCCCGGAACGGAACTTCCTGCCCTCGGGCGGTGAGGTGCTGCTCCTGGATGAGCGAGGCGAGATCTTCACCGCGATGGATGACCTGGACGCCGTTAGCCCGGCCTCTGCCGATCCTGACATCCGGATCGATTCCTCGCTGCTTGAAGGCCTGGAAATCTCCAGCGACTACGACCCCATGGTCGCCAAGGTAATCGCCTGGGGCGTGGACCGCTCCGCGGCGCTGGACAAGCTCGACACGGCGCTCTCCCGGTACACGGCACTGGGGATCGACACCAACGTCGAATACCTCCGCCTGCTGATCAACGACGCCGACGTCCGCGCGGGCCGGCTCGACACCGGCCTGATCGAACGGAAGATGGACGGCTTCACGTTCCGCCGCGCCGGCGACGCCGAGCTGATCGCCGCGGCAATGCCGTTCTGGGTCCTGGCCGAGGCACCGGAAACGCTCAGCTCGCCCTGGGACACCACCACGGGCTGGCGCCTGGGGGCACCGGCCGCCTGGACCATGAGCTTCGGTGTTCCCGGCGGGGAACTGGCCACTGTGGCCGTGACCTGGCTCAGCAACACCGACCTCGGCCGTGCCAGGGTCCGGGTCAACGACGGCCCGGCGCATCAGGTGCGGGTCATCGGGATGTCCAGTGACGATGTCTTCCTGGAGCTCGACGGCGGGGAACTCAGGTTCGCCCAGGCGGGGTCCGGGCCGGACCACCCGCGGGAGAACCCGCCGGAATTCGTTTATCTCGGCAACGACGGGTGGTCCTGCCGCCTCGAACCGCTCACCCGGGAAACCCGGCTCGCCCGGGTGCTGGACGCCGTCGAACGCGTGGAGGGCGCCGCGGACCCCGCGGTGCGCTCGCCGATGCCGGGCACGGTGGTGTCCGTCTCCGTCAGCAACGGGGACCCCGTCACCGCCGGGCAGGTCCTGCTCGCGGTGGAGGCCATGAAGATGGAGCACCAGCTCGTGGCGCCGCTCGACGGGACCGTGCACATCAGCGCCGCCTCCGGCGACCTCGTGAAGGCAGACCAGATCCTGGCCACCATCCACCCTCCGGAACCCTCCGGAGCCGAAGACACCATCGAGGAATCCGTCATCGCGATGGGCGCCGCGGACTAGATTCCACAGCTTCACCACCAGACCGCAATTCTCAGACAGCACCACCAACAGAATTTCCAGACAAAGGAGTCACCATGCCGGATTTTGAACTCAGCGAGGACTACCAGGACCTCAGCAACACCGTCCGCGAATTCGCCGATGAAGTAGTGGCTCCGGTCTCCGCCAAGCACGACGAGGAACACAGCTTCCCCTACGAGGTTGTCTCCCAGATGGCGGAAATGGGCCTGTTCGGCCTGCCGTTCCCGGAGGAATTCGGCGGCATGGGCGGCGACTACTTCGCCTTGGCCCTCGCCCTCGAACAGCTGGGCCGCGTGGACCAGTCCGTCGCCATCACCCTGGAGGCAGGCGTCTCCCTCGGTGCCATGCCGATCCACCGCTTCGGCAACGAGGCTCAGAAGCAGGAGTGGCTGCCGCTGCTGGCCTCCGGCAAGGCGCTCGCCGGCTTCGGCCTGACTGAGCCGGAAGCAGGCTCCGACGCCGGCGGCACCAAGACCACCGCCAAGCTCGGCGGCGGGGAATGGGTCATCAACGGCAACAAGGAGTTCATCACCAACTCCGGCACGGACATCACCAAGCTCGTCACCGTCACCGCGGTCACCGGCCAGGAGGAACGCCCGGACGGCAGCATCAAGAAGGAAATCTCCACCATCCTGGTGCCCACCGACACGCCCGGCTTCAAGGCGGAGAAGGCCTACAACAAGGTCGGCTGGAACGCCTCAGACACCCACCCGCTGACGCTGGACAACGTCCACGTCCCCGAGGAAAACCTGCTGGGCACCCGGGGCCGCGGCTACGCCAACTTCCTCTCAATCCTGGACGAGGGCCGGATCGCGATCGCGGCGCTGGCCGTCGGCGCGGCCCAGGGCTGCGTGGACCAGTCGGTGAAATACGCCAAGGAACGCAGCGCGTTCGGACAGAACATCGGCAAGTACCAGGCCATCGCGTTCAAGATCGCCCGGATGGAAGCGCGCGCCCACACTGCCCGGCTGGCCTACTACGACGCTGCCGCCCGGATGCTCGCCGGCAAGCCGTTCAAGACGCAGGCGGCCATCGCTAAGATGGTCGCAGGCGAGGCAGCCATGGACAACGCGCGGGACGCCACCCAGGTGTTCGGCGGCTATGGCTTCATCAACGAATTCACCGTGGCGCGCCACTACCGCGACTCCAAGATCCTTGAAGTCGGCGAGGGCACCACGGAGGTCCAGCTGATGCTGATCGCCCGCGAACTGGGGCTCTGACCGGCCCGCTGGCCGCAACCGTCGAGAGAGGGAATCAACGATGATTAACAAGGTTGTGGCCAGCGCTGCCGAGGCAGTTGCGGACATCCACGACGGCGCCTCGCTCGCCGTCGGCGGGTTCGGGCTCTGCGGCATTCCGGTGGCCCTGATCGACGCGCTGCACCAGAGCGGCACCAGGAACCTGGAAACCGTCAGCAACAACTGCGGCGTCGACGACTGGGGGCTCGGAATCCTGCTCAAGGACGGCCGGATCCGCCGCACCATCAGCTCCTACGTGGGGGAGAACAAGGAGTTCGCCCGGCAGTACCTCGCCGGCGAGCTCGAGGTGATCCTCACCCCGCAGGGCACGCTGGCCGAGAAGCTGCGTGCCGGCGGGGCCGGGATCCCTGCGTTCTACACGCCTGCCGGCGTCGGCACCCAGGTGTCCGACGGCGGCCTGCCGCAGAAGTACGACGCCGACGGCAACGTTGCGATTGCCTCCGCGGCGAAGGAGGTGCGCAGCTTCAACGGCGCCGACTTTGTCCTGGAGGAATCGCTGACCCCCGACTTCGGCCTCGTCCACGCCTGGAAGGGCGACCGCCACGGCAACCTCGTCTTCCACGCCACCGCGATGAACTTCAACCCGCTCTGCGCCATGGCCGGGAAGGTCACGATCGCCGAGGTGGAGGAACTCGTGGAGCCGGGGGAGCTGGACCCCGAACACGTCCACATTCCCGGCATCTTCGTCCAGCGTGTGGTGCTCGCGCCCGGCGCTGAGAAGCGGATCGAGAAGCGGACGGTGGCGCTGGCCGCAGCGTCCGCCGCCGGCAGCGCACCTGCCGCCACCGCAGCTTCGGCCCCTGCCGCCGCCGTCCCAGCAACAGTCCAGTCAGGAGCCTAGGCCATGGAATCCAACAGCCTCCCGGGCGCGCCGCCCCGTCCCGAAGCGGTCCGCCACGAATACCGGCCCCCCGCCGTCGGGCATCCCGCCGGTGTGGAGAGCAAAGGCTGGACCCGCAACGAACTGGCCGCGCGGGTGGCGCGGGAGCTGCACAACGGGCAGTACGTCAACCTTGGCATCGGGATGCCCACACTGATTCCCAACTACATCCCGGCCGGCGTCGAGGTGGTCCTGCATTCCGAGAACGGCATCCTCGGCGTCGGCCCGTACCCGGCCGAGGACGCGGTGGATCCGGACCTGATCAATGCCGGCAAGGAAACCGTCACCGTCAACAAGGGCGCCGCGTTCTTCGACTCCGCCTCCTCCTTCGGCATGATCCGCGGCGGCCACGTGGATGTCGCAGTGCTCGGCGCGATGGAAGTGGCCCGGAACGGTGACCTGGCCAACTGGATGATCCCGGGCAAGATGGTCAAAGGCATGGGCGGCGCCATGGACCTGGTGTTCGGCGCCAAGAAGGTGATCGTGATGATGGAGCACGTGGACCGTAACGGCCGGCCCAAGATCGTGGAACAGTGTACGCTGCCGCTGACCGGCAAAGGCTGTGTGGACCGCATCATCACGGACCTGGCGGTGATCGACGTCGTGACGGAGGGCGGCACGTCCCGGCTGGTACTGCGCGAACTTGCCCCCAACGTGACGGCCGCGGACGTGGCGGCTGCCACCGGCGCCGAACTCTTCGAGGAAGACCAGGAACTGACCGTATGACAACGAATTCCCAGCACGCGGCTGAACCCCGCGCCGTCGAGCCCCGCGTCATTGAACAGCGCGGACTCTACTTCGATGAACTCGAAGAGGATGTGGTCTACGCGCACCGGCCCGGCCGGACCGTGACCGAGGCGGACAACGTCCTCTTCACCACCATGACCATGAACACCCAGGCGCTGCACCTCGATGCCGCCTGGAGCGCGGAGCAGCCGTTCGGCCAGCGCCTGATGAACTCCATGTTCACCCTGGCCACGGTGGTGGGGCAGTCCGTGCCGCAGCTGACCCAGGGCACCATCATCGCGCAGCTGGGCCTCACGGACGTGTCCTTCCCGCACCCGATGTACCACGGCGACACGCTGTACACGGAGACGGTGGTGACCGGGAAACGGCTGTCCTCCTCCCGCCCCGGCCAGGGGATTGTGACCATGAAGCACACCGGCCGGAACCAGAACGGCGACGTCGTCGCCCTCGCCACCCGCAGCTGCCTGATGTGGACACGGGATGCGCACTCCGAAGCCCAGAACGCGCGCAAAAGGGCAGAATAGATCCATGAGTTTCCTGATGGGCCCCGCCCTGCTGTTCTGCCCTGCCGACCGCCCTGAGCGCTACCAGAAGGCGGCCGAGCGCTCCGACGCGGTGATCGTGGACCTCGAGGACGCCGTCGCACCCGCGGACAAGCAGCGGGCCCGCGGCGCCATCCTCGCCCAGCTCGGCGCCACCGGGGACGTCCCCGAGCTGGACCCGAGCCGCACGATCGTCCGGATCAACCCTGCCGGCACGGAGGAGTTCGAGAAGGACCTGCACTGTCTCAAGCACACCCCCTACCGGCACATCATGCTGGCCAAGGCCGAGAGCGCTGCCCAGCTCAAGGAGCTTGAAGGCTTCAGCGTGATTGCGCTCTGCGAGACGGCGCTTGGCGTTGTCAATGCCGCCGCCATCGCGGCCGAACCCAATGTGGTCGGGCTGATGTGGGGCGCCGAAGACCTGCTCGCCTCGCTCGGCGGCACCTCCAGCAGGACGGACGACGGCGCCTACCGTGCGGTTGCGCTGCACGCCCGGTCCGCCGTGCTGCTGGCCGCCCGCGCCTTCGGCAAGGAAGCCGTCGACTCGGTCTACGTCAACATCCCGGACCTGGACGGCCTCGCCGTCGAAGCCCGCGACGCCGTCGCCTCGGGCTTCGGCTCGAAGGCCTGCATCCACCCGAACCAGGTGGCCGTGGTCCGCGGGGCCTACGCGCCGTCCGAAGCCGAGGTCGAGGCGGCCGCCGAACTGCTGGCCGCCGCCGCCGAGGCAGGTTCCGGTGTGTTCCAGTTCAACGGCAAGATGATCGACGGCCCCATCCTCAAGCACGCCGAATCCACGCTCCGCCGGGCCGGCCGCTAGCTTCTGGGCTACGGCTTTCGTTTTTGTGGCGCGGCGTGTGGCTGCCGCCCGATGTTGCGCGGAGTGAAACCTCGGCCATTCACCACGAATGGCCGCTTGGGCAGGTCGTTTGGCGGCCACTTGCGTCAGATGGGTGCACTTTGGTGCGGAGCCCGTGCCGCCGGGCATTCTGGTGCTCCACCGGGCGGGGGGTAGGACCAGGGGTTGAACCTCGTCGATTCACCACGAATGGCCGCTTTGGCAGGTTGTTTAGTGGCCACTTGCGTCAGATGGTGTGCTCAATTGCATCGAGACCGGGTCCCGCGAGGGGTTTATTGGCGACGAATGGACATGCTCAGCGCTTCCATAAGTATCTGTTCTCCGGCCGGCCCGCGGCGCCATAGCGGGGGGTTAGCCGGGCGAAGCCGTGGATGACCAGATACTCGAGGTAGCGCCGGGCGCTGACCCTGGACAGCCCGAGCTGAAGCGCCATCCCGGCCGCCGAGACGTCCTCCGGGCTCGACTTGAGCGCCTCGATGACGGCGTCCAGCGTGGGCCGGGACAGCCCTTTCGGCAGCCTCGACATCGGCTCGGCAGCCGGGTCAGCCACGGGACCGGCCAAGGTGTCCCCGGCTGTGGCCCGGCGGGTCGGCGCCACGAGCCGGTCGATGCTGTCCTGGTCCAGCGGCCCTGCAGCCCCACCTGCGGCGAGTTCACGGCGGAGGAACAGGTACTCGTCGAGCCGTTCGTTGAGGGCCTGGGAGGTAAAGGGCTTCACTAGGTAGTGCAGCACCCCGCCGGCCATGGCGCCGCGGACCGTCTCCAGCTCCCGCGACGCCGTGATGACAAGGACGTCCAGGGCCTGCTGGCGGCCGCGGAGTTGCCGGAGTACGTCCAGGCCGGACATGTCCGGGAGATGGATATCCAGCAGGACCAGTTCCGGCCGCAGCTCCGCCGCCAGGTCGAGGCCCTGCTGTCCGGTGTGGGCCATGCTGACGACGTCGAAGCCGCCGCGGGCCAGCAGGAATCCGTGGTGGATTCCGGCGACTGCCACGTCATCGTCAATGATGAGGGTGCGAATGGGGCTCATTGTTTTTGTAGTTCCGCCTCTTTTGTCCTGAGTACCACCGTAAAGCAGGCGCCGCCCAGCGCGGATTGCGACACCGACGCCCCGCCGCCCCGGCGCCGGGCCACCCGCTGGACCAGTGCCAGCCCAAAGCCGCGGCTGTTGATCCCCTCGGCTGCTTTGGTGGTGACGCCGGCCTCGAAGACGGCCTGCCGCTCCGGTTCGGGGACGCCCGGACCGTCGTCCTCGACCGTGATGGTGCGGCCGCCGTCGGGGGACTCCTCCAACCGGACGGCGACGGTGCTGTCGTAGCCCGCCGCGTCCACCGCGTTGTCGATCAGGTTCCCCAGGACCGTGATGACGTCGCCGGTCCCGTCCGGGGTGCACGCCGAATCCGGGCTGACCAGAATCTCGATGCCGCGCTCGGCGCAGACGGTGGACTTGGCGATCAGCAGCGCCCGGACGTCATGGTCGGTGATTCCAGCGGCCAGGGGACGGCTGACGAAGGCGGCGTCGCTGTGGCTCCGGCCCAGGTACTGCGAGGCTTTGTCCTGCTCGCCCAGCTCCAGGAGACCCGAGATCACGTGCAGTTTGTTGGCGAATTCGTGGGCCTGTGCCCGGAGCGCCTGCGTCACGTCCAGGGCCCCGTCGCGGTCGCGGAGGACGGCGTGGAGCTCCGTGCGGTCGCGAAGGATCAGCACCTTGCCTACCTCCCGGCCGTCCACGGTGGCGGCGTTGACCTTGCCCAGCAGGATCCGTTCCCCGGAGAGCACCAGCTCCTCCGCAACGGACCCGGCGGTCAGCATCCGCCGGATCCCGGGTTCCAGGCATTCGCTGGCGGGTTTCCCGGTGATCTCCTCGCCCAGTCCCAGCAGCCGGCGGGCTTCGTCGTTGACCAGCGCCACCTTCCCGTCAGCGTCGACGGCGACCAGCCCCTCGCCCAGGCCGTGCAGCATCGCGTCGCGGGTCTCGAGGAGCGCGGCGATCTCCTCCGGTTCCAGCTTGTAGATCCGCCGCCACACGAGCTTGGAGATGTACATCGCCCCCAGCGACCCGAGCAGCGCCGCCCCAAGGAGCCAGCCGAACAGCTGTGGCAGGTCCTCGTAGAGGTCCTGGGCCAGGGTGGTTTCGAGCACGCCAACCGAGGCCGAGCCGATCACAGTGCCGGTTCCGTCAAAAATGGGAACCTTCACCCGCCAGGACTCACCCAGGGTTCCTGTCTGGGTGCCGACGTAGATCTCGCCGGACAGCGGGACAGACGGATCGGTGGAAACGGGCCTGCCGATTTCGGCCGGGTTCGGGTGGGACTGCCGGACCCCGTTCCGGTCCGTCACCACCACATAGGTGACATTCGAGGCCTGCCGGATGACTTCGGCGATGGGCTGGATGATCTGGGCCGGATGCGGTGTCCCGAAAGCCTGCACTACCGAGGGCAGCCGGGCAACACTTTCAGCGACGCCGATCAGCCTGCCTTTGTAGGCGTCCCTGAGCTGCTGTTCCTGCATCCGGATGGTCACGGCCCCGACCGCCGTCAGGACGGCCAGCACGATGGCGAGCTGCAGCGCCACCAGCTGGAAGCGTAAGGGAATCCTGTGAACCATGTCACAAGTTTCCCATCCGGCCGCCGCCTCACCGGCCAAACCCGGCCTCCGGGCTGTGACCAATATGACCACTACTACCTCTATGGCCAAATTCTGGCCCCCGGGCCGGGGCGCTCCTAGTCTCTGGGAAGTGATTCCGATGACGTGCGTCACATTTCAACAAGGAGAAACCATGACCTCCCCTTCCAATTCCACGCGGTCCAGCTTCACCCGCCGGGCTGCGCTCGCTGCCGGGGCGGCCGGCGTCGTCCTCGCAATGTCGGCCTGTGCCGGTGGTGCAAGCGGCGCGGCGGCCGGCCAGAGCGGCGCGGCAGCCGACCCCATCAAGAAGCTGAGCATCATCGTTCCGGCCAACCCGGGCGGTGGCTGGGACCAGACCGGCCGTGCGATGCAGCAGGACCTGCAGACCAACAAACTCGTCACCTCCGCCCAGGTCAGCAACATCGGCGGCGGCGGCGGCACGAACGGCCTGGCCAAGCTCGCCACCGAAAAGGACGTCAACACCCTGATGGTGATGGGCTACGTCATGGTGGGCGCCGTGGAAACCAACGCCGCCAAGACCCGGCTGGAAGACACCACCCCCATTGCGCGCCTGACCGAAGAGCCGCTGGTCCTCGTGGTCCCGGCGTCGTCGAAGTACCAGTCCGTCAAGGACCTTGTGGACGACATCAAGGCCAACGGCAAGGGCGTGGCGATCACCGGCGGCTCGGCCGGTGGAGCGGACCACATCCTGGCCGGCCAGATCCTCAAGTCCCAAGGCGTCGAGTCCGACAAGCTGAACTACATCGGCTACTCCGGCGGCGGCGAATCGATCGCGGCCCTGCTCGGCAACAAGGTCCAGGCCGGCATCTCCGGCGTGGGGGAGTACGCCGAGCAGGTCAAGGCCGGCAAGGTCCGGGCGCTCGCCGTCTCCGGCACGTCCGAGGCACCGGCCCTGCCGGGCGTCAAGCCGCTCAAGGACCAGGGCGTCGACGTCGTGCTGACCAACTGGCGCGGTGTTGTTGCGCCGGGTTCCATCGACGACGCGCAGAAGGCAAAGCTGACCGAGGTTGTCACCAAGCTGCACGCCACGGAAGCCTGGAAGGCCACCCTGGCCAAGAACAACTGGGACGACGCCTTCCTCGCCGGCGACGGTTTCAAGACCTTCCTCACCGAGGACATCGCCAAGGTCAAGACCACGCTCACCGAGATTGGCCTGGTCAAGTAACAATGTCCGTTCAAGTCAGCACGCCCGCCAAGCGTCCCACGGGGGAGATCCTCTTCGCCCTGGTGTTCGTAAGCGTGGGCGCAGCCGGCCTGCTGACGGCGGGGTCCATTCCGATCCCGCCGTCAGAGACCGGCATCGGCCCGCGGGCTTTTCCATACATCGTGTGCACCATGCTGGTGCTCGTGGGCACCGGCATCGTCGCCCAGGTGTTCCGCGGCAAGGTGGGCCAGGCCGAGGAAAGCGAAGACCTGGACGTCACCGCCAAGACCGACTGGGTGGCCCTGGCGAAACTCGTGGGCTTCGTGGTGCTCCACATCTTCCTGATCGAACCGGCCGGCTGGCCCATTGCCGCAGCCGTGCTGTTCAGCGGAGCGGCGTGGTCGCTGGAGGCCAAGCCGCTCTGGAAGGCGGTCATCATTTCCGTGGTGCTGGCGCTCGTGCTGCAGTACGTCTTCGGCGGCCTGCTGGGCGTCTCCCTGCCGCCGGGCCCGCTGCTTGAGGGGGTGCCGTTCTTCCATGGATAGCTTCATGATGCTCCTGGAGGGCTTCTCGACGGCGCTGCAGCCGGTCTACCTGCTGTACGCCCTGGGCGGCGTCTTCGTCGGCACCGCCGTCGGCGTGCTGCCCGGCATCGGTCCGGCGATGACCGTCGCGCTGCTGATGCCCATCACCTACGCGCTGGATCCCGCGGCCGCGCTCATCGTGTTCGCCGGCATCTACTACGGCGGCATGTACGGCGGCTCCACCACGTCCATCCTGCTCAACACCCCGGGCGAATCGTCCTCGATCGTCACGGCGCTCGAGGGCAACAAGATGGCAAAGGCCGGCCGGGGCGCGGCGGCACTGGCGACGGCGGCGATCGGCTCGTTCATCGCCGGCACCATCGCGACTGTGCTGCTGTCCTTCCTGGCCCCCGTCGTCGCGGAACTGGCCGTCGGCCTGGGACCCGTGGACTACGTGGCCCTGATGGTGGTGGCGTTCCTCACCGTCGGTGCCCTGCTGGGCGCCTCCGTGCTCCGCGGCCTCGCGTCGCTGGCCCTGGGGCTGTTCATCGGGATGATCGGCATCGACGACAGCACCGCGCAGCAGCGGTTCACCTTCGACAACCCCACCCTGGTGGACGGCATCGACATGGTCCTCGTAGCTGTGGGTCTCTTCGCCCTCGGCGAGGCCCTGTACGTGGCCTCGAAGCTGCGGCACGGCCCGGTCGAGGTCATCCCGGTCAGCAAGGGCAAGAACGCCTGGCTGTCCAAGGAGGACTGGAAACGGTCCTGGAAGCCGTGGCTGCGGGGCACCTTCATCGGGTTCCCGATCGGCACGGTGCCGGCAGGCGGCGCGGACGTCTCCACCTTCCTGTCCTACGCAGCTGAGCGGAAACTCGCCAAGGGCGAGAACAAGGCACAGTTCGGCAAGGGCGCCATCGAGGGCGTCGCCGGGCCGGAAGCGGCGAACAACGCCGCTGCCGCCGGCGTCCTGGTCCCGCTGCTGACGCTCGGAATTCCGACGACGGCGACCGCGGCCATGATGCTCACGGCGTTCCAGCGCTACCAGATCCAGCCCGGACCGCTCCTGTTCGAGAACCAGGGCGCGCTGGTGTGGACCCTGATCGCCTCGCTGTACGTCGGCAACCTGATGCTGCTGGTGCTGAACCTGCCGCTGGTCGGGCTCTGGGTGAAGATCCTGCAGATCCCGCGGCCCTACCTGTACGCAGGCATCCTCGTCTTCGCGGCCCTGGGCGCCTTCTCGGTGAACTTCGCGGCGGCCGACGTCGGCATCCTGCTGGTGGTGGGCATCCTGGGCTACTTCATGCGACGCTACGGCTATCCCGTGGCGCCCATGGTGGTGGCGATGATCCTCGGGCCCATGTTCGAAGTGCAGCTGCGGCGCTCGCTGCAGCTCTCCCAGAACGACCCCACGGCCCTGTTCTCCTCGCCGTTCGCTGTGGTGGTGTACGTGTCGATGGCACTGATCTTCGTGGGCTCCTGGTGGCTCCGCCGCCGGCAGGCGTCCCTGGAGGCTGCGCCGGTGAAGGACGAGCTGTCCGTCTAGGCAGAACGCTCTCCTGATTCGCCACAAATGGCCGGAATGGTGACCACCATTCCGGCCATTTGCGTCAGATCGGTGGTGCGGTGGGCCGCAGAACGTGCCCCGGGCCCCGGCAACGGGACTCAGTCCTCCGGCGGCAAGGATAGCGGCGGGATGGACTCGTACAGCGGAATCCGGATCCAGCGCTCGCCGGTGGCGCGGAATTCCTTCCGGGTGGCGAAGCGGTACAGGTAGCTGCGGGCCCGCACCCAGCGGGGCCGGGCGCCGTCGAACGGGTCATGGCGCAACAGGCGCAGGGTGGGGCGGTCGGCCTCCAGTAGTTTGGCCAGGAAGGCGTAGAACCACTGCTCGTGCACGGTGCGCAGGGGAAGGAACCACATCAGCCAGTCGAGGCGCAGGTGATACGGCGCCCACTGGCGCGGGATGCGGCGGACGTCGCCGGGCTTGCCACGGAAGCCGTATTCCTGCCAGTCCGCAGTCTCGTCGGGCTCGGCGTCGAGGGTTCCCTCCACCGCGATTTCGATCCGCTGCTTCGTGACCGTGCCGAAGGCGCCATAGGTGTTCCCCAGCTGCCAGCGGTTGAAGGCGGCGTTCATCAGCTGGTCGTGGGAGAACAGGTTCTCGGCCGGGCGGTAGCTGAGCACCACGAGCAGCACGGTGGCGACCAGGACCACCACCAGCCACGCGACCGGCGCCTGGGTACCCGTCGCTGCCGCCCCGCCCGCCGTGGCAACTGCCCCGCCCGTGCCGGCCGCCGCGGTGTGCCAGTCGAGCGGAATCGCCGGGACCAGGGCATGCGCCACCGGGTCGCTGACGGCGGCGAAGGCGAGCAGGATCGCCATCCAGTTGAGCCACGCGAAGTTCCCGCTCGCCACCAGCCAGAGCTGCGTGAAAATGACAATTCCCGCCGCCACGCTGGCCAGCGGCTGCGGGGCAAAGAGGAAGAACGGCACCACCAGCTGCGCGAAATGGTTGCCCAGGACCTCCACCCGGTGCCACGCCTTGGGCAGCAGATGCGCCTGCCGGCTGAGCGGGCCCGGCATCGGCTGGGTCTCGTGGTGGTAGTACAGGGCGGTGAGGTCGCGCCACTCCCGGCCGCCGCGGATCTTGATCATGCCGGCGCCAAACTCGAGGCGGAACACCAGCCAGGCCAGCAGGATCAGGATGGTCCGCGGCGGGGGAATCTGGTCGGAGCCGAGGAACGCCACAATGAAGCCGGCCTCCAGCAGCAGCATCTCCCAGCCAAAGCCGTAGAACGTCTGCCCCACATTGACGATCGACATGTACAGCAGCCAGAGCGCCAGAAACGCCAGCATCGGAACCCACGGAGGGCCCAGCTGTGGCAGCCCCAGGATTGCCGTGGCGGCGATCGCCATACCGCCCCGGCAGACGGCCCGCAGCAGCCGGTCCGAGTAGCGCCAACTGAACAGGGTGGGCCGGCGGTACCGGCTGGAGCGTGCCACGAAATCCGGGACCGGCAACAGGCCGCGCTCGCCGAGGAGGGCCGGAAACTGGTTGTGCGAGGACAGGAACGCGACAAAGTAGATGGTGGCGATGCCGCGCTGCAGCACCTGCCGGGCGAACTCGTACTCCGGCGCGTCGAACCAGGCGGTCCACTCCACGATCCCCACGTTACGCCTGCGGTCCGCGGCGTCAACGGCGGGCGTCGAGTGGACACTTCGCGGCAATGTTGCGCGCGATCACTGCCGTGACATGTCAACTCGATGGGGAACCCGAGCACGAACGCGGTGCGGGATACTTGAACCATGCAGCCGCGCAAGATCGTCCTCCTCGGGTCCACCGGTTCCATCGGCACGCAGGCGATTGACGTCGTCGACGGCGCCCCGCACCTTTTCGAGGTCGTGGCGCTCAGCGCGGGCGGCGGCAACCTCGAACTCCTGGCCCGGCAGGCCGTCCACACCCGGGCCCGGGCCGTCGGCACCGCGTCCGGAGATGCGGGTGCCCTCCAGCACCTGATCGACGACGCCGCCGGGGCGGCGGGAGTGACCGGCTACCGGCCCGAGATCATCACCGGCCCGGACGCCTCCACCCGGATCGCCGAAATCGAGGCCGACGTGGTGCTCAACGGCATCACCGGCTCGATCGGCCTCGCCCCCACCCTGGCGGCGCTCAAGTCCGGGGCAACCCTGGCCCTGGCCAACAAGGAATCCCTGATTGTCGGCGGCGCCCTGGTCAAGGCCGCGGCCCGCGAAGGCCAGATCGTCCCGGTCGACTCCGAACACTCCGCCATCGCCCAGTGCCTGCGCTCCGGCTCCGCCGCCGAGGTGGACCGGCTGGTCCTCACGGCGTCCGGCGGTCCCTTCCGCGGCAAGACCAGGGAGCAGCTGCACGATGTCTCCCCGCAGGACGCCCTGGCGCACCCCACCTGGGACATGGGCCTTATGGTCACCACCAACTCCGCCAGCCTGGTCAACAAGGGACTGGAAGTGATCGAGGCGCACCTGCTCTTCGACATCCCGCTGGAGAAGATCGACGTCGTGGTCCACCCGCAGTCCGTGGTCCACTCGATGGTCCAGTTCATCGACGGCTCCACGATCGCCCAGGCCTCCCCGCCGGACATGCGCCTGCCCATCGCCCTGGGCCTCGGCTGGCCGGACCGCGTTCCGGGCTCGGCCCGGCCGTGCGACTGGACCCAGGCCACCAGCTGGACCTTCGAGCCGCTCGACACGGAGGCGTTTCCCGCCGTCGGGCTGGCGAAGGATGCCGCCAGGCAGGGGAGTACCTACCCGGCGGTCTTCAACGCCGCGAACGAGGAGGCCGTGATGGCGTTCCATGCCGGGCGGATCCGGTTCACCGACATCGTCGATACCATCGAAGCGGTGCTCAGCGAACACACAGGTTCCTCCGGGCTGACGGTGGAGTCCGTACTGGATGCTGAAAGATGGGCACGCGCCCGCACCCACGAACGTTTAGCCCTCAGAAGCGTCTAGGAAGCAGCAGATTCAAGCATGAGCCCCGTCCTCCTCTTTATCCTCGGTGTCGTCTTTGTGGCGATCGGCATCGCCGTGTCCATCGCCCTCCACGAGGTCGGCCACCTGCTGCCCGCCAAGCTCTTCAAGGTCCGCGTCACCAAGTACATGATCGGCTTCGGGCCCACACTCTGGTCCCGCAAAAAGGGCGAGACCGAATACGGTTTCAAGGCCATTCCGCTGGGCGGCTTCGTCTCCATGATCGGCATGTACCCGCCGAACAAGGAGGACGGCACCGTCCGGACCTCCAGCACCGGCATGTTCCAGTCGCTCGCCTCAGACGCCCGCTCCCTGGCGCACGAGGAAGTCGGTCCCGCCGACGCCAACCGCGTCTTCTACAAGCTGCCGGTCTGGAAGAAGATCATCATCATGCTCGGCGGCCCGGCCATGAACATGCTCATCGGACTCGCCCTGACGGCCGTGCTGCTGATGGGCTTCGGCATTGCCACCCAAACCACCACCATCGCCGACGTCTCCAAATGCCAGGTCAAGGCCGGCGAAACCGTGGACCCGAACTCGGCCGACTGCAAGCTCACGCCCGCCGCCACCGCGGGCCTGCTGCCCAACGACGTCATCACCTCCTTCGACGGCAAGGCCGTCACCAGCTGGGATCAACTCACCGGCTGGATCCGCGCCTCCGCGGACAAGCAGGTCAGCATCACGGTGGAGCGCGACGGCGTCCCGGTCACCACCACCGTCACCCCGGTCCTCTCCGCGCGGCCCGTGGTGGGCGACGACGGCCGGCAGGCCAAGAGCGCCGACGGCACCCTCCAGTACCAGGACGTCGGCTTCCTGGGCATCGGCGCGCAGACCGCGCTCGTGCCGCAGCCGGCGTCGACCGTCCTGCCAATGGCGGGCGAGAACATCAAACAGATCGCCGGCGTCGTCCTGAACCTTCCGGCCCGTGTGGCCGGTGTGGCGCAGGCAGCCTTCAGCGAGGAACCCCGCGACCCCAACGGACCCATCAGCGTGGTCGGCGTGGGGCGGGTGGCCGGCGAGGTCGCCGCCATGGAGCAGGTTCCGATGCAGTCCCGGGTGGCCACCCTGGTGGGGCTCCTGGCCGGGCTCAACTTCGCCCTGGCCGTCTTCAACCTCATCCCGCTGCTGCCGCTCGACGGCGGCCATGTGGCCGGCGCGCTGTACGAAGGGGCGCGCCGCAGGATTGCCAAGCTCTTCGGCCGCCCGGACCCCGGCGCGTTCGACATCGCCAAGCTGCTCCCCGTCACCTATGTGGTGGCAGTGCTGCTGATGGGCATGGGCGCCCTGCTGATCTACGCGGACATCGTCAAGCCGGTCAACCTCTTCGGCTGACACGGCGGCTTTCCGGCCTGCCGGGGCCGCCGTCGTTGTGTCGAAGTCGCGAAATCGCCGGAAAGCTGCCAGTTCGCCGACACTGTACGGCGATTTGGCAGCTTTCCGGCGACCTCGGAGGGCCGGGGGCCGCCCAATCCGCCCGGGCGAACCGGATTGCGATGATTTACTCTTATCAGCTTATTTCGTCTTATTTTCAGTAATCAGTTGAAAATGATTGATTCCCGTAGATCAGCCCTTTAGGGTGGGGCTATGTACGTGATGACGATCGACCAGCGCGGCAGCAGCGCCGACGTAGACCGTGTCCCCGGGCTCCTGGCGGAGTTGGCCGGCTTGTCCACCGCCGGGCGCTTCGAGCGCTCAGTGGGCGACGAGGTCCAGGGCGTCGTGGAGCGTCCGGACGAAGTCGTCGAGATTGCCCTGCACGCCCTGCGGAGCGGCCGCTGGTACGTGGGAATCGGAGTGGGCGCTGTGGACCTGCCGCTGCCGGCCAGCCCGAGGGAAGGTTCCGGTCCGGCCTTCGTGGCGGCGCGTGTGGCCGTCGAGAACGCAAAGTCCGGGTCAGCGCATGTTCCGTTCTCCGTCGTCTCCGGCGGGCTGCGCAGGGGAGAGGCGGCTCCCTCGCCCGCAGGATCAGCAGGCGCCCGCGCCTGCGCCAATGCCGAGGCGGTGCTGCGGCTGATCGGACGGCTCGTCCAAGACCGGACGGCCGCCCAGTGGAAGGTCGTGGATGCGCTGCGCTCGGTGCAGCAGGGCCACTCCGGCACGCACGGCACGCAGAAAATCGCTGCACAGGAACTGGGAATCACCGAACAATCGGTGAGCCGCGCACTGCTGCGCTCCGGTTGGCAGGAAGAATGGGCGGCGAGGCCGGCGGCGGAAATGCTGCTGTCCTTCGCCCACGGAACAATCACCGGCACCGGAAACGGCACCGGAAACGGCGACGCCGGCGGGCAGCCTGCGGACCGGGCCCGGGACGCGGGAGTGGCCCGGCAATCGGATTCCCGCCCGCGGGACAGCACAGAAGGAGATCGGTGGACGCCCTCTGGATCACCCTGACCCTGCTCGCTGCCGGCTTCGTCGGCTGGCCCGTCACCGCGCTGGTCTTCCGGCTCGCCCGGACCATCGACGACCGGGCCGACGCCGGCACCCGCGCTACGGACCCGGCCAACGATCCAGCGGCGGACGTCACCGTTGACCCCTCGGCCGCCGCTGATCCCACCGCAGCCACTCCAGCCGCCGGCACCGCGGCATTGGCAGCAGGCTCCGCGGGCGCCTCGGTGAACAGCGTCCGGATCCTGCGCGGCGGCGCGATCATCGGCGTGCTGGAACGGCTGGCGGTGTGCCTTGCGATCCTCGCCGGTGAACCGGTCGCTATCGCCTACGTGGTTGCGATCAAGGGCCTGGGCCGTTTTGCCGAGTTGAAGGAGACTCCGGTCGCCGCGGAGCGGTTCATCATCGGAACCCTCACGTCCCTGCTGTGGGCGGCTGGCGTCGCGGCCCTGGCCAAAGTGCTCTTCCTGAGCTGACGCCACCCCGACGCGGGCTGGCCGCCCCGTCGCCCCGCCACCCCGCCGCCCCGTCGCCGTCCCGCCGCGTGCGGGGCTCCGCGCGTCCCCGGCTGCGCCCCGGAGCGCGGCCCCGCACGGTGTCCCGGTGGGCGCCGGATGGGTACCGGGCCGGCAGGGCGATAGTGTATCCGTATGACTGTTTTTGCTGTTGAGTACGTATACGGCGCCGAATCCTCTGAGGTCCGCGACGCCACCCGCCCCGCACACCGCGAATGGACCGCAGGACTGGCCCAGGAGGGAACGCTGCTCGCCAGCGGTCCGTACGGTGACGGCGCCGGTGCCCTCCTCATCTTCAAGGCCGCCGACGAGCAGGCCCTGAACCAGCTCCTCAAGCAGGATCCTTTCGCCACCGCAGGCGCCATCTCCGGTACCCGCACGATGGTCTGGGCCCCCCTGACCGGCCTCCTCGCCGGTCACGCCGCCTGACCAACCCCGCCAGACCTACTTCGATACAAGGAGTCCATGTGACCTCGGTCAGCCTGGGAATGCCGTCAGCACCGCCCCCCGTCCTTGCGCCGCGCCGCAAGACCCGCCAGATCAAGGTGGGCTCGGTCGGCGTCGGCTCCGATTCGCCGATCAGCGTGCAGTCCATGACCACCACGCCCACCACGGACATCAACGCCACCCTGCAGCAGATCGCCGAGCTCACGGCGTCCGGCTGTGACATCGTGCGCGTCGCCTGCCCGTCCGCCGACGATGCCGAGGCGCTCCCGATCATCGCCAAGAAGTCCCAAATCCCCGTGATCGCGGACATCCACTTCCAGCCGAAGTACGTCTTCGCCGCCATCGAGGCAGGCTGCGCGGCGGTCCGGGTGAACCCCGGCAACATCCGCAAGTTCGACGACCAGGTCAAGGAAATCGCCCGCGCGGCGAAGGACCACGGCACCTCGATCCGGATCGGCATCAACGCCGGATCGCTGGAGCCCGGAATCCTGAAGAAGTACGGCAAGGCCACCCCCGAGGCCCTCGTGGAGTCCGCCGTCTGGGAAGCCTCACTGTTCGAAGAGCACGGCTTCAATGACTTCAAGATCTCGGTCAAGCACAATGACCCGGTCATCATGGTCGCTGCCTACGAGATGCTCGCCGAGCAGGGCGACTGGCCGCTGCACCTCGGCGTCACCGAAGCCGGACCGGCCTTCCAGGGCACCATCAAGTCGGCCACGGCCTTCGGTGCGCTGCTGTCCCGCGGCATCGGTGACACCATCCGCGTGTCACTTTCCGCCCCGCCGGTGGAGGAGATCAAGGTCGGCAACCAGATCCTGCAGTCGCTGAACCTGCGCCCGCGCAAGCTCGAGATCGTCTCCTGCCCGTCCTGCGGCCGCGCCCAGGTGGACGTGTACACGCTTGCTGAACAGGTCACGGCCGGTCTGGAAGGCATGGAGATCCCGCTGCGCGTTGCCGTCATGGGCTGCGTCGTCAACGGACCGGGCGAAGCCCGCGAAGCCGATCTGGGCGTCGCGTCGGGCAACGGCAAGGGCCAGATCTTTGTGAAGGGCGAGGTCATCAAGACTGTCCCCGAGAGCCAGATTGTTGAGACACTGATCGAAGAGGCCATGCGTATCGCTGAAGAGATGGGGGAGGCCGATGGCGAAGATGCTGTCAAGGGTAGCCCCGTGGTTAGCGTCTCGTAAGGACGGCGCCGCTCCCGGCGTCGCAGTCCGGGCCCTCGGGGGCCCGGACACTTCCCAGCTTGTGGACCTGGCCCGGCAGGACGCCGTCGCCAACGTCTTTATCCTGTCCCATCTGAAGACCGCCGGTTCGGCGGCCCCCACTGCCGGCGGCGCCAGCATCCTTGGCGTGTTCGACGGCGGCATCCTCCTGGGGGCGTGCTGGGCCGGCGCCAACCTGGTGCCGGTGCAGCTGGACCCGGAGCTTGCCGGCATGGTGGCGGTGGCCGCACACAGCACGGGCCGCCGGTACGCCTCGATCTTCGGTCCGGCGGAGTCGGTCCTGGCCCTGTATGCCGGGCTGGAACAGTTCGGCCAGGCGGCCCATGAAATCCGCGACGACCAGCCGCTGATGACGATTTCCGGCCCGCCCGCCGTGGCGCCGAATCCGCGGCTGGGCTTTGGCCAGCTGGCCGACTTCGACAAGATCCTGCCTGCGTGCGCGGCGATGTTCGAAGAGGAAGTGGGCTATTCGCCGTACCTGGGCGGCCGGGAGTACTACAGCCGCCGGGTCAAGGGCCTCATTCGCGAGGGGCATTCGCTGGTCCACCTGGACGCCGCGGGCGAGGTGGTCTTCAAAGCCGAACTCGGCGCGGTCACTCCGGAGGTGACGCAGGTGCAGGGTGTCTGGATGAACCCGGCCCTCCGCGGACAGGGCCTCAGCGCCGGGTACATGGCCGCCGTCGTCGTTCTGGCCCAAACCCGGGCCCCGGTGACCAGCCTTTACGTGAACAGTTTCAACTCCCGGGCGCGCGCCACCTACGAACGAGTGGGCTTCCGCCAGGCGGGCACCTTCGCCACAGTTCTTTTTTGACGCCAGTTCTTTTTAGCGGCAATCCTTTCTTGACTGCAGTGGCTTTTTGGCCGTCGGGTTACGCGACGATTAACAGCAGTATTCTCCCGCCCCAGCAGTAACACGTGGCTTCCTGAAAAATATCTGGATGCGGACTCTTGTTTTCGTGCCCCGCGTCACATAAGTTCGAGCTAGCCGTGTCGCATGGGCACGTGTTTCCCCGGGAGTACCAGCCGGGGTAGCAGACGCCCTTGAGGGCAACACCAGGGGCCCACAGCCAGAGATTTGGCGGTATTGGGGGCCGCAGAGCCACGTCATGACAGGATGACCAGCCGGATTCGGCCAGGGGCTTCCACCGGTCATGACGTGGCTCTTCTGCGTCCGGGCGGACGGTAGATTAGTATCTAGGCTTTTGCGCCGGTCACTCCGGCTCTCCTGATCCACAGCCTAAGTTCACAGCTTCGCTGATTTTCCCGCACCTTCCCAGAAACGGATAGATACCCAGTGGTCCTTCGACTCTCCAAGTTGTTCCTGCGCACCCTGCGTGAAGATCCCGCCGACGCCGAGGTGGCCAGCCACCGGCTCCTGGTCCGCGCCGGGTACATCCGCCGCGCCGCTCCGGGCATCTACACCTGGCTTCCGCTGGGACTGAGCGTGCTGCGCAAGGTGGAGACGGTCATCCGCGAGGAAATGTCCGCCATCGGAGCCCAGGAAGTGCACTTCCCGGCCCTGCTGCCCAAGGAACCCTACGAGGCCACCAACCGCTGGACCGAGTACGGCGAAGGCATCTTCCGGCTCAAGGACCGCAAGGGCAACGACTACCTGCTGGCCCCCACGCACGAGGAAATGTTCACCCTGCTGGTCAAGGACCTGTACTCCTCGTACAAGGACCTGCCGCTGAGCATCTACCAGATCCAGAACAAGTACCGCGACGAGGCACGTCCCCGGGCAGGCCTGCTGCGCGGCCGCGAATTCATCATGAAGGACTCCTACTCCTTCGACGTCGACGACGCCGGCCTGGACGCCAGCTACGAGGCACACCGCGGCGCCTACCTGAAGATCTTCGAGCGCCTGGGCCTCGAGGTCGTTCCGGTGTCCGCCACCGCCGGCGCCATGGGCGGCTCCAAGAGCGAGGAATTCCTGCACCCGACGGAGATCGGCGAGGACACCTTCGTCCGTTCCGCCGGCGGCTACGCGGCCAACGTCGAGGCCGTCACCACGGTGGTCCCCGCGGACATCGACTTCAGCAACGCCCCTGCCGCCGAGGTCCGGGACACCCCGGACACCCCCACCATCGACACGCTCGTGGACGCCGCCAACGTCCTGGTGCCCCGTGCCGAGGCCGACGGCGGCGCCTGGACGGCCGCCGACACCCTCAAGAACGTCGTCCTCGCCGTCACCCTGCCCACCGGGGAACGCCAGCTCGTCGTCATCGGCGTTCCGGGCGACCGCGGCGTGGACCTCAAGCGCGTGGAAGCGAACATCGGGTCTTTCCTGCCCATCGCCGGCGAAATCACGCTCGAGGCCGCCAACGAGGAGGACCTCAAGAAGCAGCCCCTCATCGTCAAGGGCTACCTCGGACCGGGCATGTCCCTGGACGCGCCCCTGCTCGGCGCCGAGGGTGCCGCCAAGCTGCTCTACCTCGTGGACCCGCGCGTCGTCAGCGGTTCCGCCTGGGTGACCGGCGCCAACGAGGCCGGCAAACACGTCTTCGGACTGGTCGCCGGCCGCGACTTCGGCTGGGACGGCGTCATCGAAGCCACCGAGGTGCGCGCCGGCGACGAGGCCCCCGACGGCTCCGGCCCGCTGGAAACCGCCCGCGGCATCGAAATGGGCCACATCTTCCAGCTCGGCCGCAAGTACGCCGAAGCCCTCGAGCTCAAGGTCCTGGACCAGAACGGCAAGCAGGTCGTGGTGACCATGGGCTCCTACGGCGTCGGCGTCACCCGCGCCGTCGCGGCCCTGGCCGAATCCAACCACGACGACAAGGGCCTCGTCTGGCCGCGCGCCGTCGCCCCGGCCGACGTCCACGTCGTCGCCGTTGGCCGCGGCGAGGAAATCTTCGCCGCCGCGGAGAAGCTGGCCCTCGAGCTCGAAGCCGCCGGCCTCGACGTGATCTACGACGACCGCCCCAAGGTTTCCCCGGGCGTGAAGTTCGGCGACGCCGAGCTCGTCGGCGTCCCGACCATCCTCGCCGTCGGGCGCGGCCTGGTGGACGGGGTCGTCGAGATCAAGGACCGCCGAAGCGGCGAAGCCGAGAACATCGCCGTTGAGAAGGCCGTCGACTTCTGTGTCGACGCCGTCCGCAACCACTAACCCGCTGAACCTGCGGGCGTGGTTTCCGGACTCGAATCAATCGAGCTCAGCACCCTCATACTGATCGTCGTCGCCGGCTTCGCCGCGGGCTGGGTCGATGCCGTCGTCGGGGGCGGGGGACTGATCCAGCTCCCGGCGATGCTGCTGGTGCCGGGCATCAGCCCGGTGCAGGCGCTGGCGACGAACAAGATGGGGTCGATTTTCGGCACCACCACCAGCGCCGCCACGTACTACGGCCGGGTGCGGCCGGATCTCCGCACGGCGCTGCCCATGGCGGTGATCGCCATGGCCGGGAGTTACGGCGGGGCGGTCCTCGCGGCGAACCTGCCGGCGAGTGTGTTCAAGCCCATCATCCTGGTGGCGCTCGTCGCCGTCGCGCTGTTCACTGCCTTCCAGCCCAGCGTCGGCCAGCTGACCAAGCTGCGCCACGAGGGTCACCGGCACTACGTCGTGGCCTGCCTGATCGGCGGCGTGATCGGCTTCTATGACGGGCTGATCGGCCCCGGGACCGGATCCTTCCTGATCATCGCGCTCGTCTCGGCGATGGGCTACGCCTTCCTCGAGGCAAGCGCCAAGGCCAAGATCGTGAACATGGCCACCAATGCAGGCGCCCTGCTGTTCTTCGTCCCGCACGGTGCCGTGCTGTGGGGACTCGGGCTGGTCCTTGGCGCCTCGAACATGGCCGGCGGCTACCTCGGCGCCCGGACGGCCGTGAAGCAGGGGAGCAGGTTCATCCGTATCGTGTTCCTGGCCGTGGTCGGGGCGCTCATCGTCAAACTCGGCTCGGACATCTGGCAGGACAGCTTCGCCTAGCAGCCGCTCCCGCCGGCCAGCACTTCGGACCTAACGGCCGGTGGCTTCGGCGGTTTGGTGTTCTGTCACGAAGGGACCGAGCAGCGTCCTGAGGTGGGAGTGGACTCGTTCAAGCGTTTGCCCGGATTCGAGCATTCGCGTGCCGGCGTGAACGACGGAGTTGATCAACTCTGCCAGCGACTCGGGGTCCGCAACCCCAAGCTCCCTAAGCGTCTCTATGAGCGGTTCCTGAAGCTGCCGGTGCATCAGGGTGGCTTGCTCGTCGAGTTCGGCACCCGGGGCCAGCGCGGCCAACGCTGCCCCGACGGCGTGAGCTCCTTCGGCCACAAGATCCACATTGGCCGTAGCGTAGGCCAGGATACGGTCCGCTTTGGTGGGGGCATCGGCCATGGCGCCGGTCACGCGCTCGGTCCAGCGTGGGAAAATGTCGCGGACCAGGGCCTGGAGCAGGTCCTGCCGGGAGTCGAAGTACTGGTAGACGCTGGGTCTCGAAAGTCCGGCCCGCGCGGCCACGTCGGCCATGGTCGGCGCTTCCGAAGTTTCCTGCAGGAGTTCGTGGGCAGCGTCCAGCAGTGCGCGCTCCTGTGCGGCGCGGTGCTCCGCGACGGTGGCGGCACTGATTCTGGGCATTGCGGGATCCTTTGACACTGACTGACGTACGCATCAAGGATACGGTGCGAGACGGCGGCCTGCTGGGCAGGCCGCCGTCGTCGTACGCGGGGTGGTGCGTGTTAGCGGACCGGGGCAGGGGCCCCTAAGTGGCCGTCCACCATTTCGACGACGCGGTTGCAGTAGCCGAGGACGTCGTGGTCGTGGGTGACCATGACGGTTGCGACGCCGTGCTCGCGGCTCTGCCGGGCGAGGAGTTCTACGACTTCGCGGCTGCGCGCCCGGTCCAGGGACGCGGTCGGTTCATCCACGAGTAGCAGTTTCGCCCCGGAGACGAGGGCCCGCGCAATGCCGACGCGCTGCCGTTCGCCTCCGGAGAGCTGGCCGGGACGGTTGGTCGCACGGTGGGCCATGCCGACTGATTCCAGCAGGGCAATCGGGTCGAAGGCCCTCGATCCGCCCGCGAGACGGTTGACCAGCCTGAGCTGATCCGCTGCGGTCAGTGCAGGGATGAGGTTGCCGGACTGGAAGACGAAGCCAATATTGGCCAGCCGGAACGCAGCGCGTTTGCCCTGGCGCAGTTGGGAAAGGTCCTGGCCGTTCACCGTGACCGTTCCGGAATCAGGGGCTGCCAGGGCGCCGGCGACGGCGAGCAGTGAGGATTTGCCGGAACCGGACGGCCCGACAATGGCCAGGAACTCGCCGGGGGCAACATCGAGGCTGACGTCATCCAGGGCTCTCACCCGGGTGTCGCCGTCGCCGAGTTCCATCACCGCGTGGCGGATGGACAGGCCGGTGGTTTGGAGTGTGTCAGCGGGGCTTGCGCCGGCTGCCGGGAACATGGGGTTGGTCATCGCTGTCCTCCAAGGGCGTTGAGCGGGTCGATCCGGGAAATGCGCACCACGGCCACGGCGGCACCGATCAGGCCAAGGCCAATGGTGAGAGCTGTGGCGATGGCGATCGATGCGGCCTCGAGAGCGAACGGCATGGCGTCCGGCATGGCGGCGCCCAGGCCCAATCCGGCGGCCACGCCCAGCGCGGTGAATCCCACCAACAGGATGGCGGCCTGGGCCAGCCCGTCCCGCAGCAGGTAGCCGGTCGAGGCCCCGATGGCCCGCAGCACCGAGATTTCGTGCTTGCGTTGGATCGTCCACACGGTAAAGAACGCGCCGACCACCAAAGCGCAGATCGCGTAAAGGAACACCTGGATCATGCTGAGGGTCATGGTCTCGGCCTCATAGCCGGGAGATGCATTGAAGGCAGCGGACAGGGATTTGCTGGACGTTCCGGCGGCACTGTCTCCGGCCGCAAGGTCCGGCTTGGCGCCGGGCTTGGCCTGGACGGCAACGACGCTGGCGGTATCAAAATCAATTGCGGACAGCTGCGCGGCGCTTGGGGCTCCGGCTGCGGCCTGGCCGGAGGCGATCAGCTGCCAGGTTTTCAGGGGCAGGTAGGCCACATCGACGTGTCCGAACGTTGCCTGCCCATCGGTGAAGCCAACAACTCTAAGCTTCGTGCCAATCCGGTCCAGCGTCACCACCGTGCCGAGGTTGATGCCTTCAGCCTTTGCGGTCGAGGACACGACAATGCCGTCAGTATCGCCGAGACCGGTACCTGCAGAGCGGGACGGTTCCAGGAAGGATCCGGGCTCGATGCCGAAAAGCGTGAGGTCAATCTGCCTGCCGGAATCGGTGGTGGCATTGGCCATACCAACGCCCATCTTCTCGGCGGCGGCAACGCCCTCGATGCCGCGCCAGGCGATGAGCTGCTGGTCATCGATCACGGAGCGGGAGAAGGCGTTGTCGGTCTTGGTGCCCTCGTCGAAGGCGAAAGCGGTCACGGGCATCGATTTGAGGCCGGACACGCCGTCGTTGACGAGGCCCGAGGACAGGCCGGAGAGCATCACCATCAGGACGGCGATGAGTGCAATCACGCCGCCCATCAGGCTGAAGCGGCCACGCGCGAAGATCAATTCGCGGAGTGCAAGGAACATTGGGAGTCCTAGGTTTAGGGATGAACGGGTAAGGTTGCTGACACGATGTCGACATCTTGCCGACAGCTTGTCAGGAAAAGGCCATTCGTTCAAATCCACGGCGCCGGACGGCACTTTGGACGCCACCCCCCAGCTTCATCCGAACCGGTTCGACGAAGGTTCGAACAGCCCTGCCCGTCGCATCGCCGCGGGCGTAGCATGCAGCTATGTCAGCATCTGAAGAACGCTACGAAGGTGCCCTGGAGGCTGCGGCCCGGCATGCACGGCAGTGGCTGGAGAGCCAGGAAACCCGGCACGTCGGCCCCAGCGTGACCGCGGCGGACCTGGCGGCAGTCTTCGGCGGTCCGCTGCCCCAGGACGGAATGCCGGCCGCAGAAGTGGTGGACTACCTGGCGACGAAGGCTGAACCCGGGTTGATGGCCATGCCCTCCGGACGGTTCTTCGGCTGGGTCATCGGCGGGACCCTTCCGGCCGCGCTGGCCGCGGACTGGCTGGTCAGCGCCTGGGACCAGAACGCCGGATTGCGGTTCGCCACGCCCGCGACGGCGGCCATCGAAGAAGCCGCCGGCAAATGGCTCCTCGAGCTGCTGGGCCTCCCCGAGGAGTCCGACGTCGGGTTCGCCACTGGTGCCACCATGGCGAACTTCACCGGCCTGGCAGCGGCGCGTTGGCGGCTGATGGCCGACTCCGGCTGGGACCTCGACGGCGACGGCCTCGCCGGCGCGCCCCGGATCCGCTGCTTCGTGGGCCAGGAACGGCACGACACCATCGATCTCGGACTGCGGTATCTCGGGCTGGGGCGGCCTGACGTTGTCCCTGCGGACCGGCAGGGCCGCATCGACCCGTGGGAACTTGACCGTGCCCTGGGCCGCGCTGTTGAACAGGCGTCGGCCGCGGGATCGCGCCCGGCGCCATTGCTGGTCTGCCTGCAGGCTGGAAACCTGCATTCCGGAGCCTTCGATCCGTTCGTGGAGGCAATCGCCGTCGCAAAGGCGCGGGGTGCCTGGGTCCACGTGGATGGCGCGTTCGGGCTCTGGGCCGCGGCCGTCCCGGAGCTCGCCGCCCTGACCGCCGGGCTGCAGGGGGCCGATTCGTGGGGCACTGACGCGCATAAGACCCTCAACGTCCCGTACGACTGCGGGATCGCAGTGGTCCGTGACGCTCGGGCCCTGCGCGCAGCCATGGGCGTCCACACCAGCTACCTGATCCAGGACGCGGACGGCGCGGCGGACCCCTTCGAGACCGTTCCCGAGCTGTCCCGCCGGGCCCGCGGGGTGCCGGTCTGGGCCGCGCTGAAATCGCTGGGCCGGGACGGCGTCACGGGCCAGGTCCGCGGGCTCGTGCTGCGCGCCCGGCAGCTCGCGGATTGGCTGTCCGCGCTGGACGGCGTCGAGGTGCTTAACGACGTCGACTACACCCAGGTGTCGCTGGCCTTCGGCGACGACGCCACCACCCGCGCGGTGACGGCGCGGATCATCGGCGACGGGCGGGTCTGGATGTCCGGTTCCCGCTGGCAGGACAGGGATATCCTGCGGATCTCCGTCAGTAACTGGAGCACCGACGACGCCGACGTTGCAGTCGCCGTCGACGCTGTCCGGGATGCACTGGCTGCGGTCCGCAGGCAGCATCTTTAGCCGGCGGCGTCCCCAGGTGCCGGCAGTTCGTGCGGTGCGGGAAGCCCCGGCAGGGTCCGGCCGGCCAGCGTGCTGGCCACCCAGAGCGAACGGGCGAGGTCGCCCTTGTGGCGTGGTTTGGCGGCGTACCAGAGGGCGTTTTCCACCTCGCGGGCCAGGCTCCACTGCCGGGCGACGTCGGCGTCGAGGCCGGCGGCACTGCTGAAGTCGTGGCAGCGCTCCCGCAGGCCCCGTGCGGGATCGGCCCGCGGAAGCTCCTGGATCCGGTTCCACAGCAACGGCGCCACCGCGAACTCCGCCTCGCCGATCATGGGCTGCGGATCGATCGCGGCCCAGCCGCCGGCCGGTTCACCGCCGGGGTCCGGTTCGTCGCGGGGGAGCCGGGCAAGGATGTTCAGATAGTGCAGGTCGGTATGGACCAGCACGTCCTTGCCGGAGCGGCGGCCGACGGCGCCTCGGGTCTGGCAGACCTCCAGCGCGGCTTCCAGCAGCCAGCGCGGGAAGGGCCGGCCCAGCCGTTCCCAGGTCTCCGGCAGCTCATCGCTCCATTGTTCGGCCCGGGCCGCAACGTGTCCGAACTCCGCCCAGTCCGGCTGTCCGTCCGGGACCAGGCTCAGCCGGCGGACCAGTGCGGCCCACACCGGGACTGCCACGTCCATCGGCGCGTCCTGTAGCGAGCGGTCGGCGTCCAGACGCTCCAGCAGCAGCGCGCCGGCCCCGGCATCATGGGCCAGCAGCCGGACAGCCCCGTGCCCGTTCCAGAGGGACAGGGCATACGGCTCCACGAGGGCTTCGTCGTGCGGATAGGCGATCTTCAAGACCGCGGGTTCACCGGTGCGGGAGCCGGCAACGGCGCCGGCCGGATGGCGCACCGGGACAACGATGGCGCCGTGTCCGTTCCAGGGCAGCTCACCGGGAGCGAGGTCAAGCTCGAGCTGCCACCGGTCGAGGGACTGCTCGATCAGCCGGGGGAGTGACGCCAGCCAGTCGCGGCCGGTGGCGCTGCCGCAGTAGCGGCGGCTGAGGTCGGGTGGGATCGGGACGTCTGCGGTCTGGCTCATCGGATCCAGCGTAGTTGCTGCCGGGCGCTTGGTAGCCGCTGACGCCGCCTGATCCGGCCTGCGGGACGGTGGCAGTTGGGCGCGGCAGGGGTTAGTCGAGCCGGCGGGACCAACCGGCCCGCCAAGCCAGACCGGCCGAAACATGGTTGTCAGACGATGATGCCGCTGGCGCCGAGCCAGCTGCCGATGAGGAAGGTCGCGATGAGCGCCGCCGCGCCGCCGATGACCACGCGCACGGCCGCCTTCGTCTTCGAGCCGCCGCCGATCCACGCGCCGATGGCGCCGGTCAGGGCGAGGGCGACCAGCACGGCCACGAAGGTCAGCGGAACACGGATGTTCTCGGGCGGCAGCAGGATGGCAAGCATGGGGAGGACCGCGCCGATGAGGAACGCCGCGGCGGAGGCGAACGCTGCGTGCCACGGGCTGACAATGTCCGTCTCGTCAATGTGCAGTTCCGCGGAGAGGTGGGCGGCGAGGGCATCGTGGGCCGTGAGCTCCTTGGCTACGGTGCGCGCCGTATCAGCGCTGAGGCCCTTGCCCTGGTAGATCGCGGCGAGCTCCTCGAGTTCCTCCTCGGGCTGCTCGGCCAGCTCCCGGCGTTCCTTCTCGATCAGCGCCTTCTGGCTGTCCTTCTGGCTGCTCACGGAGACGTATTCGCCCAGGGCCATCGAGATTGCCCCGCCTACGACGCCGGCGGCACCGGCGACGAGGATGGGGCCGGAATCCGTGGTGACGCCGGCAACGCCGACCACAATCGCGGCGACGGAGACGATGCCGTCGTTGGCGCCCAGCACACCGGCGCGAAGCCAGTTAAGGCGGTGCGCAATGTCGTTGTGGTGGGGCTCGTTCTCGTGCTGCGTGGGGGCGGCTTGGCTGTCCATGACTACAGCAAAGCACCGGTGGTCGCGGCTGGCCAGCATGACAAGCCTAAGCAAGGTAAGCCGCAGCTACCCCGGCCCGGGGGGATTTCCTTGCCCATCAACCCGTGGCGTGCCAGCGCAGCGGGGGCACATTGACACGGACACGCCGCGCTCAGGGCCGGAATCCTGGCCCACGGACGCCAAAGTTGCCCCGCACGGCCGCGGGCGAGTGCCAACCCCGCGGGCGAGTGCGGACAGGCATGGACCCGGAAGGAGGAAATCCGGGGGCGAGAGACCAGCCGGTTAGGGACCGGGCATCACCGACGGAGCCGGCAGCGGCGGGAACGTCTCCGGGTCTGCGGCCAGGCCGGGGACGGCGCCGGTGTCAGCGCCCCAGAGGGCGGACCGCCGGGCGGCCCCCACGAGTCCGGAGATCGCCCACTGGCGGGTCTGGCCCTCGCTCAGGGCCACCAGGTCGCCGTAGGCCGTCAGCGCAGAGGTTTCCAGGCCGCCGAGGCCGGTGGCGGGCGAGGCTAGGAACGCCGGGGCCATGGTGTACCCGGCTTCCCGGGCCGGAGCCGCGGCGCAGTGCATCCTGCTGAGGGCTTCGGCGCCGGAAGCGAGGGCTTCATGCCGGGCGAGCTGCTGCGACGCCGAGGCGGCCGCGTCGCCGGAGAGCCGGGTCAGCGCCACCTGGTAGCCGTACACCGTTTCCAGCTCGGTCCGCACGATGGCTGCCAGCGCTCCGGGCAGGGTAGCGGTGCCAGTGTCCCGGCCCGCCGAAGCAGCAGCCCCGGAGGACGCCGGCGCGGACGACGGCGACGCAGGGGCACTCGGGCACGCCCCGAACAGTGACGGTGCGGCCGGGTCGGGCACGGCAGGGGCCGGTGCGCCGGCCGCCGCGGCGAGGGAGGACGCCTGAAGCAGCTGCGCGGTCCCGACGGCGGCCAGCAACCGGGCCATGCCGCCGTCGGCCATGGCAGCGTCGGCGAGCCGTTGCGAGGCGCTGGCCGCCAGCTCGGTCGCGAGGGCGGCGGCGGTAGCGGGCAGGGGAGGGGATGACGGCGACGCGGACGGGGTAGCACTTGAGGGCGCACCCTCCGCCGGAGGGGATTCCGGGCTGTCCTGGCCCGGCAGCAGGAGGGCCCTGGCCTGGCTTGTCAGCAAACTCACAGTCCGCGCCACAGCCGGTTGCCCGCCGCTTGCGATGGACCGCCCAAGTTCCTCGCCGGCGGCCCGCAGCCGCATGGTTTCCGTCAGCGCGGCGGACCTCGCCTGCTCGGAAAACGGCGGTTCGGCGGGCTCTTTGGGGATGCCGGGACTGAACGCCATGCCCAGGCTGACGACCACCAGGGCGAGGCAGGCCAGAAGTGCGATGCGGGGAATGAGGCCCCGCCGCCGCTTTTGCCTGGTGTCGTCTTTCACAACAGACCATGTTGTCATGCCGGCCACTAACTCCGTGCACCACGTCGCCCGGAAAATCGCTAGGCTAGTACACACAACATCATCTAGCGGGAGGCGGCCGGCATCATGACCAACGCAGAAGCCACGACTTCAACAGACCGGACCGGGACGGGGAAGGCTGAAGCCGCACCCGCTCACAACTTCGAGGCCGAGCGGCTGCATGCCCTCCTGGAGCCCGAGGTACTGGCAAACCGGCTGTACCTGGAGGACGTTTCCATTCACGTCGCCGGAGCCAACCGGGTGGTCCACGTAGTGGTGGACCTGCCGCAGGAGGAGACCGGGGGAGTCGGCCTCGACGTCATCGCGGAGATCTCCAAGACCCTCTCCGACACCCTGGACAACGATCCCAGCACCGACTCCCGCCCCTACGAGCTCGAAGTTTCCTCGCCCGGCGTCGGCCGTCCGCTCACCGAAGAGCGGCACTGGTACCGCGCCCGGGGCCGCATGGTCAAGGTCAACGTCCTGCAGGGCGAGAACGTCACCGGCCGGGTCCAGTCCGTCGACGACGGCGGCGTGACGCTGGTCCCGGAGATCACCGTGAAGAAGGGTATGAAGCCCAAGCAGGGCGAGCCCGTCAAGCTTCCTTTCGACAGGATCCGCAGTGGAAAAGTCGAGATAGAGTTCAGCCACCTCGAAGAGGCCGGCCTGGAGAACGCAAACAATGGACCTTCTGAGGAGGCCTAATGGATATTGACATGAGCGCACTGAGACTCCTGGAGCGTGAGCGTGAAATCCCGCTGGATCTCCTGATTCCGACCATCGAGCAGGCCCTGCTGGTGGCCTACCACAAGACGCCGGGCGCCTTCGAGAAGGCCCGGGCCGAGCTGGACCGCAAGAGCGGCCACGTCACCATCTGGGCCACCGAGATCGACGACGACGGCGCCCCGGTCGGCGAATTCGAGGACACGCCCGCGGGCTTCGGACGCATCGCGGCAAGCACCGCACGGCAGATCATCCTGCAGCGCCTCCGGGACGCTGAGGACGACAACGTCTTGGGCCAGTTCAAGGGCCGCGAGGGCGAGCTGGTCGCCGGCACCATCCAGCAGGGCAACAACCCGCACATGATCCAGGTCAACCTGGGCACGGTGGAGGCACTGCTGCCGCCGCCCGAGCAGGTGCCGGGGGAGAAGTACACCCACGGCAACCGTCTCCGCGCCTTCGTGATCGACGTGCACCGCGGTACCAAGGGTCCGTCCATCACGCTGTCCCGGTCCCACCCGGGTCTCGTCCGGAAGCTCTTCGAAATGGAAGTTCCGGAAATTGCGGACCGCTCCGTGGAAATCGTTGCCCTGGCCCGCGAGGCCGGTCACCGCACCAAGATGGCCGTTAAGGCCAACAACCCCGGCATCAACGCCAAGGGCGCCTGCATCGGCGAAATGGGCTCGCGCGTCCGGGCAGTCATGAACGAACTCAACGACGAGAAGATCGACATTGTCGACTACAGCGACGATCCGGCGACGTTCATCGCCAGCGCGCTCTCCCCGTCGCGGGTGAATTCGGTCACCATCACGGACGAGGCAACCCGCTCGGCCCGCGTGGTGGTCCCGGACTACCAGCTCTCCCTCGCCATCGGCAAGGAGGGCCAGAATGCCCGCCTCGCCGCCAAGCTCACCGGCTGGCGGATCGACATCGTCTCCGACGCCGCGGTCACCCGCGACAAATAGGCTCCAACGAAGCAGGCCTGACCGCCGCGGGCCCCACACCGGGGTCCCGGCTCAGGCCCCCGCCGCCGGCGTCCGGGTTCCCGCAAGTTCGGGGGCCGGGCGCTTGAGGGGCTAGAATAGACATGACCGCGCCTAACGGCCGGTATCCGTGTGTCCTCGACGCGTCCGGGTGAGTCCGGCGAAGCTGTTGTCCTCAACATCCTCGCCAGGCAAGCGCCGGAAGCCCGGGGCGGCAGATATGTACTGGCAGGAAGATACTCGTAAGTGGCACACGTGCAACACCTCGAGAATCAGCCGCAGCGTACCTGCATCGGATGCCGGAAAAAAGGGTCGCGGTCGGAGCTACTCCGGCTCGTCGCCGACGGCAGCGGTTCATCCGCCGTCGTAGTGGATGAACGACGCCGGATGGCTGGCAGGGGTGCATGGCTGCACCCCAGCGAAAAGTGCCTGGCACTGGCGGTCAAACGTCGAGCGTTCGGTCGCGCCCTCAACGGCGCTGCCGGAACGGCCGACGTCGAGCGCCGGATCATGGCAGGCACGCAAGCCGTGGACACCCCGGTGGCCGCAGCAACAACCGTCCAACCTGAAAGCGGGTCAGAAAACTGATGGAAACCCGATGAGTTCCCAGCGATGAGTGCGCAACGATGACAACTTTGTTGCGCTCTGCAATGGACCTTTCAGCTGCACTCGCGGCGGAGGTCCGCAGTAAGAAGTAGACGGTTCGTGCCTGGCTCGGTGCGGACCGAGACAGGAGAAATGTGGCCAAGGTCCGCGTACATGAGCTTGCTAAAGAGCTCGGTATTACTTCCAAAGATGCAGTAACCAAACTGCAGGAACTGGGCGAATTCGTTCGCTCTGCCTCTTCCACCATTGAGGCCCCCGTTGTGCGTAAACTCCGCAACGCGTTCCCCGACGCAGCAGCAGCTTCGAAGTCTGAAGCGCCCGCGTCCGCCCCCAAGGCACCCGCCAGCCCCTCGGCTAACCGTCCGGCGCCCGCGCCGGCCGCCCCGAAGGCTGCGGAAACCAAGACTGAAGCTCCGGCGCCGGCAGCAGCTGCTCCGGTACCCGCTGCTGCCCCGGCAGCCCCCGCCGCAGCGGCAGCACCCGCTGCCCAGGCTCCGGCGGCGCCGTCGACGGGCATCAAGCCCGGCGCGCGTCCGGCACCCAAGGCTGAAACCCCGGCTGCTCCGGCACGCCAGGGCTCGGCACCCCGCCCGGGCGGTCCCCGTCCCGGCAACAACCCGTTCGCCACGTCCCAGGGCATGCCCCGCGGCCGCGGCGGCGACAACGAACGTCCGTCGCGTCCGGGTAACAACCCGTTCGCTCCTTCCCAGGGCATGCCGCGTCCGGGCGGAAGCCGTACCGAGGGCGAACGCCCCGGCGGCCCGCGTCCCGCAGCGGGCGCCGGCGGTCCCCGTCCGGGTGCTCCCCGCACGGGCGGCGCTCCGGGTGCACGTCCGGGTGCTCCGCGTCCGGCCGGCGCAGCTGGTGCCGGCCGTCCGGCAGGAGCCGGCGGAAACCGTCCGACTCCCGGCATGATGCCTAACCGCACCGAACGTCCCGCACCCGCTGGTGCAGGCCGTCCCGGCGGCGGGGCCCGCGGCCCGGGCCGTCCGGGCGGCGCTCCAGGTACCGGTGCTCCCGGTGCCGGTGGCGGCGCTCCGGCCGGCGGCGGCTTCGGCAAGGGTGGCCGCGGTCGTGGTGGCACCCAGGGTGCTTTCGGTAAGGGCGGCGCAGGCCGTGGCAAGCAGCGCAAGTCGAAGCGTGCCAAGCGCCAGGAACTCGAGCAGATGAGTGCCCCGTCGCTGGGTGGCGTAAGTGTGCCCCGCGGCGACGGCAACACCGTAGTCCGGCTTCGCCGTGGCTCGTCCATCACGGACTTTGCCGACAAGATCGAGGCAAACCCCGCAGCACTGGTGACTGTGCTCTTCCACCTCGGCGAAATGGCTACGGCCACGCAGTCGCTGGACGAAGAGACCTTCGCCCTGCTCGGCGAGGAGCTTGGCTACAAGCTCCAGGTCGTGTCCCCGGAGGATGAGGAGCGCGAGCTGCTCTCCGGCTTCGACATCGACTTCGAAGCCGAGCTGGAAGCCGAAGGCGACGAGGACCTCGAGGCACGTCCTCCGGTTGTCACCGTCATGGGTCACGTTGACCACGGTAAGACCCGCCTGCTCGATGCCATCCGCAAGTCCGACGTTATGGCGGGCGAGCACGGCGGCATCACGCAGCACATCGGTGCTTACCAGGTCACGCACCAGCACGAAGGCACCGATCGCAAGATCACCTTCATCGATACTCCGGGCCACGAGGCGTTCACCGCCATGCGTGCCCGTGGTGCGAAGGTCACCGACATCGCCATCCTGGTGGTCGCAGCGGACGACGGCGTTATGCCGCAGACCGTTGAAGCCCTCAACCACGCCCAGGCGGCCAACGTGCCGATCGTCGTGGCCGTGAACAAGATCGACAAGGAAGGCGCCAACCCGGAAAAGGTCCGCGGCCAGCTGACCGAGTACGGACTGGTTCCGGAAGAATACGGTGGCGACACCATGTTCGTGGAGGTCTCTGCCCGCCAGAACCTGCACATCGACGAGCTGCTCGAGGCTGTCCTGCTTACCGCAGACGCCGCCCTGGACATGCGCGCCAACCCGAACAAGGACGCCCGCGGTATCGCGATTGAAGCCAACCTGGACAAGGGCCGCGGTTCCGTGGCCACCGTCCTGGTTCAGTCCGGCACCCTGCACGTCGGCGACACCATCGTGGCAGGCACGGCCCACGGCCGCGTCCGTGCGATGTTCGACGACGACGGCAGCGCCCTGACCGAGGCCGGCCCGTCCCGCCCCGTGCAGGTCCTGGGTCTGTCCAACGTCCCGCGCGCCGGCGACACCTTCTTCGTGACCGCTGACGAGCGCACCGCCCGTCAGATCGCCGAGAAGCGTGAAGCTGCGGACCGCAACGCCGCACTGGCCAAGCGCCGCAAGCGCATCAGCCTGGAAGACTTCGACCAGGCCGTCGCCGATGGCAAGATCGACACCCTCAACCTCATCCTCAAGGGTGACGTGTCCGGTGCCGTGGAAGCCCTCGAAGACGCGCTGCTCAAGATCGACGTCGGCGAGGGTGTCCAGCTCCGCGTTATCCACCGCGGTGTCGGTGCGATCACGCAGAACGACGTCAACCTGGCAACGGTCGACAGCGCTGTCATCATCGGCTTCAACGTCAAGCCCGCTGAGCGCGTTGCCGAACTGGCAGACCGCGAAGGCGTGGACATGCGCTTCTACTCCGTCATCTACGCAGCAATCGATGACATTGAGGCAGCCCTCAAGGGCATGCTCAAGCCGGAGTACGAAGAGCACCAGCTTGGCACCGCCGAGGTCCGCGAAGTGTTCCGTTCCTCCAAGTTCGGCAACATTGCAGGCTCGATCGTGCGCTCGGGTGTTATCCGACGCAACGCCAAGGCCCGCATCAGCCGCGACGGCAAGATCATCGGTGACAACCTCTCCGTTGAGACGCTCAAGCGCTTCAAGGACGACGCCACCGAGGTCCGCACGGACTTCGAGTGTGGTATCGGTCTTGGCTCGTTCAACGACATCACCGAGGGCGACATCATCGAGACCTTCGAGATGCGCGAAAAGCCGCGCGTCTAAGGTGTTGCTTCACGGGTGGGGCCGTCGGAATATTTCCGGCGGCCCCGCCCAAGGTGCGGGGCCGTTGGATTTTTCCGGCGGCCCCGCCCCTTCGCCGGACGGTTTTCGATCTTCGATCGCAAACCGCCCGGCTCCGACAGGCCCGATGCCACTCCCTGGCCGCCGGAAAAAACCCAACGGGTCCGTCGTAGACTCGCTTTAGGCGCGTGGCAACAAACCAGAAGTGTGTACGTAAGCCGCTAACGCGCCGTCGTACATCCAAATTTTTAGGAGTGGAAATGGCTGATCCCGCACGGGCTGCCAAGTTGGCGCAGCGGATTAAGGTTGTTGTTGCTGAGGCGCTGGGCCGGAGGGTTAAGGATCCGCGGCTTGAGGGCGTTACTGTTACCGATGCGCGTGTGACCAACGATCTTCAGCACGCCACGGTCTACTACACGGTGTTCGGTGACCAGCTGGTCCAGGCCGAGGCTGCCAAGGGGCTTGAGAAGGCCAAGGGTGTGCTGCGCCAGGAAGTCGGGCGGAACATCACCGTGCGGCTGACCCCGACGCTGGAGTTCGTGGCGGACCAGATTCCGGTCAACGCCTCGAACCTCGAGGAGCTGCTCCGCGCCGCGAAGAAGCGCGACGCCGAGGTGGCCGCACTCGCCGCCAGCGCCAAGCACGCCGGCGACGCCGACCCCTACAAGAGCGACACTCCGCAGGACGTGGAGCTCGACGAGGACGACTTCGACGAAGAGGACCTGGACCTCATCGACGAAGACGACGTCGACGAGGACAGCAACAAGTAGTCCAGCGTCGTCGCAGTCCTGAACAAAGCGTTTTGCACCAGGAATGGCCGGCCCCTTTGGGGGACCGGCCATTTCTGTCTGGCTTCAGGGCCGATCAGTGGCTGTGCAGCTCCACATACACGACCTGGCCGTCGGGCGGGCCATCGGGTCCGGGCAGTGCGTTGGCGGTGGCGTAGACGGTGTTTCCGCGGAGGTCCACGTCGGCGGTGGAACCGGCAGCGAGTACCACTGTCTGGTCGCCCGAGTCCGGGTCGATCCTCAGGACGCCGTCGCCGAAGAGCGAGGCAACGTACATGTCGCCGTTGTCGGCCAGGGCGAGTCCCGTGGGCGACATGATGTCCTCGGCCACGAGCTCAACCTCGTCCCCGTCCGGGCTCACCTTGAAGATCGCGCCGCGGGCGCCGAGCGCCGGATCCTCCGGTCCTCCCGGGAGCGTGGTGACGTACAGCCAGCCGTCATGCCCGACGGCGACATCGGTCGGGACGGGCTCGAAGTCGTAAGTCGATCCCACGACGCAGTCCGGCAGGCCATTGGAAGCGGCAGCGTCCGCGGTGATCTTGTAGGGCCGCGGCGGGAGTACCGCAACGGTCCTGGTCTTGCCGTTCCCGGCGTCGACGGAGACCACACTGTTGGCGCCGGCGTCCGCGACATAGATGGTTTCCTCGGTGAGAGCGATGCCGTAGGGGTGCGAATCAATTTCACCCTTGTAGGTCTCGGGCATGTCTGCGGGCAGTTGCGCCGCGCAGCCGTCCGGCAGATTCCGGAAGCCGTACCGGTTTGTCTGGTCGGCGTTGTGCTCCGTCTCCAAAGCGGCAAAATCGCCTAGGGTCCGCTGGTGGCCTTCTTCGTCGATGATTCGGATGTGGCCGGCCAGCTCGGCAGGGTCGGGACCGGCGCCCTGGCTCTCCAGGAAATACACCGAACCGTCCCGCTGGGCGTTGCCCGCCACGCTCCAGTCAGGGTTTTCGTAGAGAACTTGCTGGCTCCCCGCGGAGTCGACTCTGGTCAGGCGGCCGGCGAAGGACTCGCTCACCGTCACGGAGCCGTGGCGCCCGGCGCTGAGGTGGAGCGGACCCACCAGCCCGCCGGTGAGCACAACGGGTTCCTTACCGCCGCTGTTCCCGGCGGTATTTCCGCCGGCATTCCCTCCAGGGGCTGCGCCGGCGGCTGTCCCGGTCGAGAGGAACACGGCTGCCGTGGCGGCCGTGGCTAGCAATGACAAACTCTTTCTCATGGTTGGCTCCCGTGGCGAGTGATGAAGTATCCACATCGTTGAGACCACTGAGACCGGTACTTTGGCGGCCGGAGAATTCACGGCGGCCCCCTAAAGCGGATATTAGGCCCTCGGCGGCGCAAAGTCGATGGCCCCTCGGCGGGCCAGGGTCGCCCCCAACCGACGGTGTTGCTGGCTATGATCGGACCATGGCCACGCCTCCCTCAGCCCCGGACATCAACCGCTTCCTGGATCAGGCGATCCGGCTCGCCGCAGGGAGTGTGGCTGCGGGCGGCGGACCGTTCGGGGCGCTGGTGGTCACCGCCGTCGGGCGCATCCATGAGGGCGTCAACCGGGTCACGCGGGACAACGATCCCACGGCGCACGCCGAAGTGGTGGCCATCCGCACGGCAGCGGCGGCGTCCGCCAACTTCGACCTCAGCGGCGCCGTGCTGTATGCCAGCTGTGAACCGTGCCCGCTGTGCCTCGCCGCGGCCCTCTGGGCCCGTGTGGGCACGGTCTACTTCGCCGCCGACCGCCACGCGGCCGCCGCCGCCGGCTTCGACGACGCGCTGTTCTACGAGTATTTCGACGGGACCAGGCCGGACCTGATGCCGGTGCTCCAAACGGCAGTCCCGGCATCGGACGCTCCCTTCCAGGCCTGGCGCGACAATCCGGACCGCATCGAGTACTGAGGCGGCGCCGCTGACGGGCAGCCGGGGACTTTGGACCCTATGCCCGCCCCGCGCCGGGGCGTCCCATGGAACCATGACTGCGGGGACTCGGGAAAGCGGCGGGCCGTGGCCTCCAGCCTGATCAAGTGCCCCCATTGCGGGAAGACCAACCGGATTCCCGCGGCGGCGGCCGGCCACCCGCGCTGCGGCAACTGCCGCCAGGACCTGCCCTGGATCGTCGACGCCGGCGATGCCGACTTCGCGGTCGTCGCCGAGCAGTCCTCGACTCCCGCCCTGATCGACTTTTGGGCGGCCTGGTGCGGACCGTGCCGCATGGTCAGCCCCGTGCTCGACAAGCTGGCCCAGGAGCGCGCCGGCCGGGTCAAACTCGTCAAGGTCGACGTCGACAAATCACCGGCGCTCTCACAGCGCTTCGCCATCCAGGCCATTCCGACCATGATGCTTATCAGGGACGGCAAAGTTGTGGCCCGCCAGGCGGGCGCTCCGCCGGCGGTGGCCCTGCGCCAATGGCTCGACGGCGCGCTGGCGCCGGGCCGCCCGTGACTGACCCATCGGTGGGGTGGCGGGATGGCGAGATGGCGGGATGGAGGAAGCAATGACGGAAATACTGCGCTACGAAGTGGGTTCCGGGACCGTGCTGGTCGAAGCCGCGGACAACAGCTTCGGCGTCGAACGGCCTGCCCGCAACGATCAGGGGATCACGGACGCCGGGCGGCGGCTCGAAGACGCGCTCTCCGCCATCCGGCCTGCAGCCACCGCGGCGGCGGAGGTGCTGAAGGAAGTCGGCGCGGAACACCTGGAGCTTCAATTCGGCGTGAAGCTGGCCGGTGAGGCCGGGGCAATCATCGCGCAGAACTGCTCCGAGGCCCACTTCGTCGTCACGATGTCCTTCTCGCACGCGCCCGCGGCGGCGCATCTGGCGCATGTGGCGCCGGAGGACGACATCATGCTGTGAAGCGCTGCAGGCCCCTTGGCGATGTCTTCAGCGGCGCCTGCTCCGCGCTCCCCGGGCGCCCAGCCCCCCAAGGAACGGCGAGCCCACCCCCAGCAGGAAGCCGAAGTCGTACCAGTTGCCCGCGCGGGCCGAGTTGTAGAACGGGAACTCGCTCCACTGCCCGAAGACGTGGACGATCAGCACGATCCACGCCGTGAGCCCGTTCCAGATGCCCCATAACAAGTCCTGCCACCACATGTGAACCTCTCTGACCGAACCCGGAAACTCCAGTCCCGGCAAGTCCCGGGACGGCACGCGAAGCGCACGCGTTGCGCTCAGGGTAGGCGCTGCGGGCCCCCGGCGGTAGGGGACTGGGGCCCGCTGGCCCCGCGCCTCAGGCCAGCCGGGCCGGGAGCCGGCCGAGGCCTTCCACCAGCTCAGCCTGGCTGCTGCACAGGGCAATCCGGATCCAGCCCTCGCCGATCGAGCCGAACGCGGTGCCGGGGGCGAAAGCCACCCCGGAGTCGGCCAGGAAGCGGCGGACCCACGAGCGGACGTCCCCGCCGCTGACGTGGGACACATCGGCCCAGAGGTAAAAGGCGCCCTGCGCCGTGAGGAACGGGATCCCCTTGGACTCCAACACCGCAGAGGCGGCGTCTCGGTTGGCCCGGTAGTGCGCGTGGGCGTGGCTGACATAGTCCTGCGGGCCCGTGAGTGCGGCCAGCGCCGCGTACTGCGAAGGCGAGGCGACACAGGAGACAATCGCCTCCATCACGTTGTTCATCTTCTGCTCCAGGCCCGGCGGGCAGATCAGGGCGCCGATGCGCAGGCCCGTCAGGCCGTAGGTCTTGGAGAGCGTGAGCGAGGTGAACACGCGGGCTTCGCCGGGGACGTCGCTGTCGAAGCGGGCCGGGCTCACATGCGGAACGTCGTAGGTGAACGCCTCGTAGCATTCGTCGGAGATGATCCACAGATCGTGGCGTACGGCCAGTTCAACGAGGCTGCGGGTGAGCTCCTCGCCCAGGACGGCGCCCAGCGGGTTGGACGGCGAGTTGAGGATCAACACCTTGGTCCGCGGGGTGATGAGCTCCTCGATGTCCGCGATCCGGGGCTGGAAGTCGTGCCCGGGGTAGAGCGGGTACTGCACCGGGACGGCGTGGAGCAGGCTGCTGGTCATGGCGAACGTGGGATAGCCCGGATTGGGGATCAGGATTTCGTCGCCGGGGGAGACCAGCAGGCTCATCGCGAAGTGCAGGCCCTGCTGGGCGCCGTCGACGACGTACACGCGGTCCGCTCCGACCGGCGTCGCATTGTGCTCGCGGAACCTCGCGGCGAACGCCTCGCGCAGGGCCGGGATGCCCGCGTTGGGGGTGTAGTTCGTTTCGTCGCGGTCCAGGCAGGCCATCCCGGCCTCAAGGATGTGGCGGGGGACGGCGAACCCCGGTTCCCCGATGCTCAGGACGATGGCGCCGGGAGTTCCCCAGGCAGCTTCGGTGATCTCGCGGATCTGGTTGATGGGGACGTCGCGGACGTGGGCGGCAAGCTCGGGCATGTCTGCCATCCTAGCCGCCGTGGCCAGCGGCGGCGGGGGACGTTCGCGGCCCCAGGCGCCGGGGGCGGCCCCGGCGTCCGCGGCCCCCCGCGCAGGGGGCGGCTCCGGCGCAGATATACTGGGGAGCGTGCTTTCTGGACTGGTAATAGTGGACAAGCCGCAAGGCTGGACCAGCCATGACGTGGTTGGACGGATGCGGCGGCTCGCCGGTACCCGAAAGGTGGGCCACGCCGGAACGCTGGACCCCATGGCTACGGGCGTCCTTGTGGTCGGCATCAACAAGGCCACCCGGCTGCTCACCTACATCGTGGGCACCTCCAAGACCTATACGGCCACCATCCGCCTGGGCGAATCAACGGTCACCGACGACGCCGAGGGCGAGGTCACCGCGACCCGCAGCGCCGCCTCGGTCACCGAGGAAGCGGTGCGCGCCGGCGTCGCGGCCCTGACCGGGGAGATCGAACAGGTTCCCAGCAGCGTCAGTGCCATCAAGGTCAACGGCGAGCGCGCCTATGCGCGGGTCCGGTCCGGCGAAGAGGTCAAGCTGGCCGCCCGGCCGGTCACCATCCACCGCTTCGAGGTGCACGGGCTCCGTCCGGAGCGCGGCGGCGAGGCACTGGACGTGGATGTCCTCGATGTGGATGTCACCGTGGAGTGCTCTTCGGGCACGTATATCCGGGCGCTGGCCCGCGACCTTGGCGACGCGCTGGGCGTTGGCGGCCACCTGACGGCGCTGCGCCGGACCCAGGTTGGCCCCTACACGCTGGACCAGGCCCACACCCTCGAACAGCTCGCCGAAGAACTGGACGTGCTGGAAATGTCGCAGGCGGCCCGGGCGCTGATGCCCAACCGAGAACTCAGCGACGAAGAGACCACGGAGATTTCCTTCGGCCGCAGGATCGCCGCCGGCGCGGCCGCGGGGACTCCCGGTGCAGCCACGCCGGAGAATCCGGCCGCCGGCTTCGCCCCGGACGGGACTCTTGTGGCGCTGCTCGCTGACAAGGGCAGCTACGCCAAACCGGTGCTGGTCTTCGCGCCGGACAACGAGAAGCGCGCTCCGAAACCCCCGACAGCGGAACAGCAGGCCGGGCAGTAGTGGACGCGTATTTTTACATCATTTTGGTGGTCGGGCTGGTCTCCACCGTCATCTGCCTGGCCGCGGGCATCCTTAAGAAGGCGCCGAACGACACAACCATCCTCTCGGTGGCCGCCGTCGAACTGTCACTGCTGGTGTACCTCGTCGGTTCAATCGTGCGGGTCGCGGCCGGGGAACAGATCGCGGGGGAGCCGTGGGAGTTCTGGGGCTACCTGTTGACCGCGCTGCTGCTGCCGGTCGGGGCGGTGTACTGGGCCATCCTGGAACGCACCCGGTGGAGCAACTTCGTGCTGGCCGCCGTCGGCGTCACCGCCCTGGTGATGGCGGCCCGGATGAATCAGATTTGGTACTGACGTGGAAGAGGCAAAGAACGTGACGGCGAAACCTTCGAACGAGGACATCGGAACGACGCCGGGAGCGGTTGCGCCGGACAACGGCTCTGCCGGCGTCCCTGGCGCCGCCAACGTCTCCGGGTCCGGAACTGTCGGTTCCGACGCTGCCGGGTCCGGAACTGTCGGCGCCAACGCCGCCGGTTCCGACACTGCCGGTTCCGACACCGCCGGTTCCGGAGCGGTCGGCGCCAACGCCGCCGGTTCCGGCACGGCCGGTTCCGGACCGGTCGGTTCTGGCCCGGCCGCGACTCCGGCAAGCGCTTCGGCGGCGCGGGACACGCGCAACACCGGCCCCGGCCGGCTCCTGATCGCCGTCTACGCCGTGTTCGCGATCTCGGCGACAGCGCGGGCGGGATACCAGATCCTCACCAAGTTCTCCGAAGCCCCCCTGGCCTACCTGCTGTCGGCGTTCGCCGCCGTCGTCTATCTCGTGGCGACAGTGTCCCTCGCGAAGTCCGGCCGCACATGGTTCAAGGTGTCCGTCGCGGCTGTGCTCGTGGAACTCGTGGGCGTGCTGGTGGTCGGGGCGCTCAGCGTGTTCGACTCCGTGAACTTCCCGCATGAGACCGTCTGGTCCTTGTTCGGCCGCGGTTATGCGTTCATCCCGCTGCTGCTGCCGATCCTGGGCCTGATCTGGTTGTACCGCCGCCGTCCCGCGCCGAAGCAGGCCTAAGCCTCCTCGTCCGCACGCTCGTCCGCGTGCGGGGCCGCGGGCTGGTCCAGTTCCTGGAACAGCGTGATTTGGAGCCCGGCAGGGCCGATCAGCCGTGCGTTCAGCGAGCGCCACGGTGTTTCCCGCGGCTCCGCGATCAGCGTGCCGCCCGCTTCCAGTAGGTCCCGTGCCGTTGATGCCGCGTCGTCAACTTCGAAGGCAACCCGGATCCGGGCGCTCGGCTGACCGTCAGCTTCCACCTGGTCGATGTATTTGACCTGCGCGGGGTTGGAGAGTTCCAGGGTAGCCCGGCCCGCGTCCAGGATCGTGATGCGTGCGTCCCCCTCGCTGGGGACCACCTCACGCTCCACGAGCCCGAGGACATCCCGGTAGAAGGTCACGGCGGCGTCGAAGTCCTCCGTTTCGACGACGAGGCGCAGCTGCCGGACGGGAGGCGGAGCGTGATTTTCGGTAGTCATACCGGAACCTTAGGACGGACTACTCCTCTGCGGAATGCCCGGTTTTGCTTGCCGCCGGCAGGGGCGGATGTTTGGGCTCAGTCCGTCCCGGTGTCGAGCCCCGTGAGCCTGCGGCGAAGGCCCGGCCAGGCAGCTCCGAACCCGGGGTGCAGCTCCTTGTCGCCGACGTGCTCAACCGGCACCCACTGCAGTTCCAGGCTTTCCGGGTCGCTGATTTCCGGGTCGAACGCCTCCACAACTTCGGCGGCGACAGTCGTGTAGGTCCAGTAGCCGACGTCGAACACCGACGTGAACAGGACCCGGACGTTTTCCGGCGGGACGGCAGCTTCTTCCTTCGCCTCGCGCAAGGCCCCGTGGACTGCTTCTTCGCCTTGGTGCAGGGCGCCGCCGGGCAGTCCCCAGGTGCCGCCCTGATCGCTCCACAGGGCGCGGTGCTGCAGCAGGATGCCCTTTTCGGGGTCGTGAACCAGCAGACCCGCCGAGCCGAAACGCCCCCAGAACCGTCCGCGGTCGCCCTCAACCCAGGCATCGCCGGGGTCACGGGGACCGAGGGGACGGCGCAGCTCCATAGGAAGCTCGGTGGAATGAGCTGCGCCGGGTCGAGAGGTTTGGGGGAGCGCGTCGTCGGGTAGGGCCGCGCTGGAGGTCGGGGCAACAGAGCTGTCCATGCCCTCAGTGTGCCACGGGCACTGCTCGTCCTTGGAGAAGTGTGACCCCGCGGGACTGGCCATCAAACGGGTCGCGCGCGGGGTGGGCGCGGCGGCGGCCGTCCGCCAGCAGCGGGCGGATTCCTGATTTCGGCGTGCGATGGTTCTTCCCACAAATCATCCACCCATGTGTCGAAGGCCTCCTTCGAATAGAAGTGGAGGCAATTCCGAGAGGCGTTGGATTGTCCCGGGACCTCCGGTGCCCTCCCGGTTGAGAGGGATGGATGGCAGTCCGGCGTTCCGGGGTCGGCGCTGGTCGCTCAGCCCGCATTGCTTGCCGAATCCAGGCCTATCGACATCTGCGCCGCCGCTCCGGTCGGGGTTCGCAGCGGAAAATCCAGGTCCACCCATTGAGTTATCCACATAGGGGAATTAACTGCAGTCACCAGCGCTGGAACCGGGAATCATTGGGAGTAGCCCCACGAGCCAGGGCAGCGGATCACGCACCGGAGCCCGGTGATGGCAGCTTCTGATCACGCGAATATCTATTGGAATAACTGCCAGTCCCGGCCTCCCGGAACGTTGCAGCCTCAAGGAAGGACTCGGCCGTGACAGCCAGTGAAGATGTGATCCTGCCACAGGCCACCCGGCTTGGTGCCGGAATGCTTCTTGCGATTCCCCGGCTGTCGCCTGTTCCACGCGAGGCGGTTGCCGTGGACCGCGCTCTGGAGACTGCCCTTGCCCTGCTGCGCTCTTGCACCGCGACGGCCCTGCCGGATGCAGCGCTGTTCGGGGTGACCGAAGCCGCGGACTTTGCCGGCCGCGTGGAGAAGCTTTCGCGCATGGCCGACTTCCTGCAGCTTGTGGCCGCGGGGGCGGTCGACCGGACCCGGAGCCAGGCAGCTGCCGGAGCGAGGACCGCCGCTGCGACGTTTGGTACCGACGCGCCCGCCGGGTGGTTGACGGGCTGGAACACCGCACCGGGCGGGCCTGCGGGAGTCGCGCCGGACTCGACCTGGAACGAGCAGGAAGTCATGGATCCTTCGCCGGGATGGGTGGACGACGGATACCGGAACACCGCAGAATTCCTGAGGGCGCGGCTGCGGATCAGCTCCGTGGAAGCCAGGCGCCGCCTCGCCCTTGCCGCGGATGTTCTGCCGCGCACCGGCATGTCAGGCCAGCCCCTGCCTGCCGCGAGGGAAGAACTCGCCGCGGGTGTTGCCGCCGGGGACATCGCCTCACGTGCAGCGTCGATCATCTGCCTGTCCCTGGAACGGGTCCGGCATGTGTGCCCACCCGAAGCAATAGCCAGCATGGAGCATGCCTTAACCCGGACAGCGGTAGAGAACGACCAGGACTTCCTGACCAGGATGTCCCAGCGCTGGACGGACGCCTTAGACCAGGACGGCGCGGAACCCAGCGAGCAGGCGTTGCGCCAGGGCCAGGGCGCCTTCATCCGACGGGCACGTCGTGGACTGCACCACGTGGAAATCTTCGCCACAACAGACCAGTTTGAACAGTTGGTCACGGTCATGAACGTAGCCACCAACCCGCGGACCGGCGCCTTATCCAGTTCCGACGCGGGCTCGGACGCGGCGGCCGCTGCCTCAACCGGGTCCGATGCCGCCGCCGATACGGACGCCGCTGCCGCCGCAACCGGGACCGACGCTGATGCCGCCGTCGACAGCGCTGCGGACGCCGCCTCAGTGGAACGTCTGGATCCGCGCACCCGGCCCCAGCGGCTCCTTGACGGCCTTGTCGGAGCCTGTAAGGCAGCCCTCGCAGCCGGAGACCTGCCGGCCGCGGGAGGACTACGTCCGCAGGTAATGGTCACCATTGACTACCGCGACCTGCTGGAACGGGTCGGAGGAACCGAGGAGGAAGTCCGCGGTCCTGGCTCCAACGTAGGAACGCTGATGTTCACCGGCCCTGTCACCGCCTCGACAGTGCGCAAGATCGCCTGCGACGCCGACATCATCCCTATTGTGCTGGGCGGAAAAGGCCGGATCCTCGACATCGGCCGCACATCGCGGGTCTTCCCGCCACACATCCGTAGGGCCCTCACGGCGCGGGACCGGGGCTGCGCCTTTCCCCAGTGCACCATCCCGGCGCCCTGGTGCGAGGCCCACCACATCGACTACTGGTCCCGCGGCGGGAGCACCGGGACCGGCAACGGAGCGCTGCTCTGCTCGCATCACCACCACTTGATACACAAAGAGCAGTGGACCATTCAGCTGCGAAGTGGCGTTCCATGGTTTGTCCCGCCACCGCACGTTGATCCGAGCCAGGTGCCACGGCGGAACCGGTTTTTCCGGCTTGAGTGAGGCCGTCGGTGCAAGAAACGGTCGGGCGGTGTCAGCCAGTAGGGGTGGAGGCTCTGAAGGGGAGCGGCTCGCTGGCGTCGAATGGAACCGCACCCTGCGCCGGGGTTTGGGTCTGCCAGCCGTTCTCCTGCTTGCCGGCGTAAATCAGCATCCGCTGACTCCGCCCAAGCGGATCGCCGTCTGGATAGGAAACTCCTGCGGAGCACGTCACCGGCGTGGATGCGATGCGGAGCGGTGCTGGACCGGGATCACCCTTGAGGACGGTCTCGACCTCCAGGACATAGACGTTCGCCTTGTATCCGTAGATGAGTGTCTCACCGTCCACCCGAACGGGCTTGCCGATCAGCACGAGGGCAGCCTGATCGACCTGCGCCTGAGGCGTCCCGAAGTGGATCCAATCGACGCAAGTCTCGGACGTTGTGGGCAGCAGAGCGCAACCACCCACCAGGTCGCACGTCAGAAGTCCCACGCTCGCCGCTTGCCAAGGTCTTCGCATGCCCAGAACATATCCGCCGTGGCAACCGCGGTCTACGGGAGAGCTGATTCGTGCACGGGGAGGACGAACCCGGGCGGCGGGCTCAACCTGGACTAGCGGAACTGCGCAAAGACTCTTATCGGTTCGGGGCGGAAATCGGAGCCCTCGATGAAGCCGAGGGCCTCATAGAAGGCGCGCTGTCCGGGCTCGTTGTCCGTGAGCAGCACCATTTGCCGGACGTGCCCGTAACGCGCCCGCACAGCTTCCAGCAGCGCGCGGCCGGCACCGGATTTCTGGAATGCCGGATCCACCAGGATGTCCTGCACGTAACAGATCGTCGCGTCGTCCGAGACCGCACGGGCCAGCCCAACCAGCCCGCCGTCGGGAGCCCGGACCGTGACAACGAAGGAAGATCCCCGGATTGCGCTGACGAGCACATCGGGTTCCCGGGTGTACGCGGTCCAGCCCACGGACTCGTACAGCGACAGCACCTCGGAATCGGAATCAGGTGGACCGGCAAGGACCGTGAACTCTGGCATCGGATCAGTGTCGCACACAGGCATTCCCGACAACCCGGGCGGAAGGTGCTAGCGTATCGCCGATGCGCTAGACGGGGCCGGGCCTGCGTGGCGCCAAATCCAGGGGGACGAACCATGAACACATCCGTGAACGCCGCCGTGAGTATCCGCCGGTGCACGGCGGCCGATCTTGCGGCGCTGGGCCTGCACGAACCTCCGAACGCGAGGATCGCCGCAGGCTTCCTGGACCGTCAGACTGCCGGGGATCTGATCTATGCCACGGCGTGGACCGGAGAGACCCCGCACGGCGGGGCGGTGCTGGATTTTCGTGCCGGACCAGTCCCTGAGCTCAAGAATCTCTTCGTGTATTCCGGGAGCAGGAGAGCGGGGATCGGCCGGGCGCTTTGCCTCTGGCTCGAGGAACAGGCGAGGCTGGCAGGACGCAGCGGCGTCATCCTCGGTGTCGAGCCCGGCAATACAGCAGCCCGGAATCTCTACGAGGACCTTGGCTACCGGGCCACCGGCGACGTCTCGACTCATTCGTATGAATATCTGGATTCGGCAGGCTACCGAAATGTCGCCACGGAAACGGCTGAAATGTATCTCAAACCACTGGCAACCCCCAGGGAAGCTGCCGCTCCCGGGGAAGCTGACGCTCCCGCGGCGTTTGACGCCCCGGTGGCTGCTGACGCTCCCGGGGAAGCTGACGCTCCCGGGGAAGCTAACGTTCCCGCGGCGTTTGACGCTCCCGGGGAAGCTGACGCTCTCGCGGCCGTTGACGCCCCTGAGGAAGTTGGTGCTCCCGCGGCCGTTGGCGCTCCCACTGCCTCCAAACCAACCCAGGCCGCACCTTCCCGGGTCCTCTTCTACGGCGTGACGGGCAGCGGCAAGTCGTCCGCCGCCCGCGCCTACGCGCAGGCCACGGGACTGCCTGAATTCTCGGCGGACGATGACATCGGCTGGCTGCCCGGGTGGCAGCAGCGCACTGTCGAGGAGCAGAGGGACATCGCCGCCGCGATTGCGTCCCAGGACCGCTGGGTGCTGGACAGCGCCTACGGGGTCTGGCGGGACGTTGTGCTGCCGCGGGCGGAGCTCGTCGTCGGCCTGGATTATCCGCGGTGGCTCTCGCTGACCAGGCTGGTCCGCCGCTCGCTCCGGCGGGCTTGGACCCGCGAACCCGTCTGCAATGGCAATTCCGAAACCGTGGCCCGGCTCTTCGCCGAAGACTCGATTATCCGCTGGCATTTCCGGTCGTTCGCCAGGAAGCGGCAGGTCATGCGGGGCCTCGAGGTCAACGCCGATATGCCGCCGACGATCCTCTTCCGCCATCCCCGGCAGCTTGACGCGTGGCTCGCGCAGTTGCCGGAGCAGTGGCCCGCCGAGTCTGCGGGTGCAGGGCGGGCCGAAAGCCTCTGACCGCACGACGGCGGAGGGTGGCTACGCTGGATTCATGGCTGGACTCGAGGCTTCACGCGGCCTGCCGGAGGATGAACGAGCTTCCCTGCTAAGGGCCGTGAAAGCATTCCACACCTTTGCGTGGTTCACCATTGAGGTCTGCATGGTCTACGTCCTGTATGCCGGAGCCCGCGGCCGCACCGACCGGAGAGTGGGCCTGGCAGCCGGCGTCGTGACCGCCGAGACCCTCGTCTTTGCCGCCAACGGTTTTCACTGCCCGCTGACCGCCGTGGCCAAGGACCTGGGCGACGAGACGGGCTCTGTCACCGATATCTACCTGCCGCGGTGGTTTGCAAAGAACCTCCCGGGCATCCACGTTCCACTGATTCTGGCTGCCGTGCTGCTGCATTGGCGCAACTACCGGGCCGGCGGCGGCACTACTGCGAGGAAGGTCCCCGGCGCCGCACGCGTCAGCCCCGGCGGTGCGCCCGAAGCGGCCGGGTACAGCTAGAGCAGCGGGTTTCCGTTGAGATCGACGCGGAAATCCTCGATCACCTTGTTTGTGGCCGTATCGATGATGATCACGGAGTCTGCAGGCCAGGACGGGTCGGGAACGGCGGTGTAAGGAACATCCGGAATCAGGGTCGCTCGCCCGGCGTCGTTGATCTCCCGGCTGAAGGCATCCACTACCTTGTTGGTCCGGGTGTTGATGGCCACTGTTTCCTGGGGGAGGCCCGCAGTGTTGCCGCTGGCCGGCGTTGAGTTCCACCAGCCTTCGTAGCCGCCCACGGCCGATTCCGACGACGCCGTCGTGGACGCGGGTGTGGACTCCGGTAGAGGTCCGGCTGCTTTAGCCGAGCCGCCGCAGGCGCTCAGCGACACCCCGGCCGCGAGAATCACACTAACGGCGGCAAGGCGCCGTGCTTCAGCCTTGTATCCCAAGATGATGTCCCCCAACATTGTTCGCCGCCGGAGATCCCCGGCGCGGATGGGGATGAACCTACCAGCCCTGTCACCCTACGGACCGTACACACGAGACCGCGGACCCGGGCCAGGGATCAGCCCGGCGACCGCTGCGATCGGCCGACGGCTGCCGGCCGGTCGCCCGCTGGTCCCCAGCGACTGCCCGGAGGCTGCCCCGCGACCGCCGGCGACTGCCTGGCGATCGCGACCGGCGCCGCCGTTACCGCCAGGCGACTGCCCGGCGACCGCCCGCGATCACCCGGCGACCACCCGGCGACTGACGCCCCGTGCGCGGCCTACTTCTTTCCGAACAGACCGCCCAGGATCCCGCCGAATCCGCCAGGGCCGTCGTCCTCATTTTTACGCTCCGCAGGCTGGCTCTCGGGGAGGTCGACGTCGATCACCTCACCGGGGCGCGGCGCGCCGCCAGTCGGTTGGCCCTGCGGGTGGGCCAGCGGCTCCAGCGGCGAATCCTGTCCGGCGTCCGGAACGGCCGCCTGCGAGGACGGCTGGCCCCCGCCGAACAGCCCGCCCAGCAGATCGCCTAAACCGCCCATCCCGCCGCTGCCTCCGGCAGCAGCGCCGCCGCCCAGGATCCCGCCCAGAATTCCGCCGAGGTCAATGCCGCCCGCCCCAGCCTCACCGGCGCCGCCAGCCCCAGCGCCAGCCCCGGACGACTGCCCGCGGCCGCCGAGGACCTTGTTGGCGAGATAGGACATCACGATCGGGGCCAGTATCGGCAGCAGCTTCTTGATCAGGTCTCCGCCCACGCCGCCCAACTGGGACGTCCCGGCCAGTTGGCTTGCCACCTGGTCCTGCTGCCCGCCGAAGACGTGGCTCACGATCTTCTCGCCGTCCGCTGTATCCACTTGAGAGACATCCACCCCGCCCTCCAACAGCCCGTCCTGGTGCTGGCTGAGCGCTGACTCCAGTGAGGCGGCGCCGTCGGAGGCCTGCGCGTTGTTCTGCATACCGGCCAGCAGCGTGGGCACGGCTGCCTCCACAGCGGTCTGGGCGGTCTGCCGGTCGGTGCCGAGCAGTCCGGCAATCTGGTCCATCGGAATCTGCCGCAGGATGTCTTGGAGCTCGCTCATGGGTACTCCTTCAGCCGCAGCTCAGTGCGGCCTCGCTGGAAGCGGCGCCTGCACAGACGCCGTCGGACGGTTGCCCTTGCATCGTAGTCCGGGTGTCCCCGACGCGAAAGGACGCTGCCGGGGCCGGGCAGCGCCCGTCGGGGGCAGGCCGCGATTGCGGGTAATCTAGGAGAGTTCCGGGGCCGACTGGGTTCGCCGGAAGAGCACATGGCAGGAAGCAAAAAGGCGAGGTTGATGGTCCACATCTGGAACGATCCGTCCGAAGTCCCAGCGGACTTTGGTCCCTCCGTCGTTACCTTTGGCAATTTCGACGGTGTGCACCGGGGACACCAGCAGGTGCTCTCGCAGCTCATCCGGGTCGCCCGCCTGAACCACGCCCGGGCCGTCGCCATCACCTTCGACCCGCACCCCGCGCAGGTCCACCGCCCCGAGTCCGCCCCCGAACTGATCATGGGCCTGGAAGACAAACTGGCGGCCCTCGGCGAGCTGGGCCTCGACGCCGTGCTCGTCATGAAGTACTCCCTCGAACTGGCCAGCCTCACTCCCGAAGAATTCGTCGCCGACGTCCTGGTCGGCAGCCTCAAGGCAAGCCACGTGGTGATCGGCCACGACGCCCGGTTCGGCCGGGGCAACTCCGGCGACCTGGAGACCATGCAGGAACTCGGCAAGAAGCTCGGCTTCGAAGTGCTGGTCATCAGCGAGTTCGGCTCCGAAGGCTTTCCCATCCACGGTGAACTGCACGACGACGGCGGCAAGGACCGCCGCTGTTCCTCCACCTGGGTGCGCGAGGCACTGCGGGAGGGCGACGTCGCCACTGCCGCCGCCGTCCTGGGCCGGGCCCACCGGATGCGCGGAGAGGTGGTCCACGGCGCCGCGCGCGGCCGCGACCTCGGCTTCCCGACCGCCAACCTCGCCGCCGACGCCAGCGGCTACATCCCGGCGGACGGCATCTATGCCGGCTGGCTCGTGGACGCGGCGGGCACGCGATGGCCCGCCGCCATCTCCGTCGGCTCCAACCCCACGTTCTACGGCGTCAGCCGGCAGGTGGAAGCCCACGTGATCGACCGCCCGGAAGAGGCGGTCGAGGACTTCGATCTGTACGGCCAGACAGTAGTCGTGGAATTCGTCGCCCGGCTGCGGGGGATGGTGGCGTACCGTGGCCCTGAGGCGTTGGTGGACCAGATGCGCCTGGACGTGGTCCAGGCCCACAACATCCTGTCCGCGCGCTAAACCGCGGGGCCGGGTCCCATAGCTGGACCGCTGTACCAGACCGTTGGGCGTCACCGCTGAGATGATTCAACGGCCGGGTTCGCAGGCCGGTCAGCGCAGAGATTCACAGCCATTTGGCAAGGAAGGCAAGACTGTGACCATTGAGAAGAATACAAGGGAGCTGGACAAGGAAATTGTCCGCGACTTCAGTTCCCGGATGAGCTACGCGTCCTACCTGCAGCTGCCGACCCTGCTGAGCGCCCAGCAGCCGGTCAGCACCCCGGAGCACCACGACGAGATGCTGTTCATCATTCAGCACCAGACCACGGAACTGTGGCTCAAGCTGGTCCTGCACGAGCTCCGAAGCGCCGCCGCCTGGCTCCGCACCGACGACCTCGGGTCCGCCCTGAAGGCCATCGCCCGGGTCAAGCACATCCAGAAGACCCTCACCGAGCAGTGGTCCGTGCTGGCCACCCTCACACCCACCGAGTACTCACAGTTCCGCGGCTTCCTGGGCAATTCGTCGGGCTTCCAGTCCAGCCAGTACCGCGCGGTCGAGTTCCTGCTCGGCAACAAGAACCGCAAGATGCTGCCGGTGTTCGAATCCGACCCCGAGGCCCACGCCATGCTGTTGGAGCTCCTCGAATCCCCGAGCATCTACGACGACTTCCTCGCCTACCTCAAACGCCAGGGCTTCGACGTTCCCGCGTCGCTGCTGGAGCGGGACGTCACCCAGGCGCACGAGTTCTGCGCCGAACTGGTGCCGGTGTTTAAGTACATCTACGAGAACGCGGCCGACAACTGGGGCGCCTACGAGGCCTGCGAGGAACTCGTAGACCTCGAGGACAACTTCCAGCTCTGGCGCTTCCGGCACCTGCGCACGGTGCAACGCACCATCGGCATGAAGTCCGGTACCGGCGGCTCCAGCGGCGCCGCCTTCCTGCAGAAGGCACTCGAGCTGACCTTCTTCCCCGAGCTTTTCGCAGTCCGGACGGAGATCGGCCAGTGAGCGCCCTGACCCCGCAGACGGCAGGCACCGCCGAAAACAACAACAGCACCGACGCCCTGCTGCAGCGCGCCCGGGAACTCGACGCCGCCGATCCGCTGGCCGCCTACCGGGAGCACTTCATCGGCTCGGACACGGATCTGTCCTACCTGGACGGAAACTCCCTCGGGCGGCCGCTCAAGCGCACCGTCACCGACGTCAGCACCTTCATCCAGGACAGCTGGGGCGGGAGGCTGATCCGCGGCTGGGACGAGGAATGGCTGGAACTCCCGCAGGCCATCGGTGACCAGCTCGGCAGGGCCGTCCTCGGCGCCGCTCCGGGGCAGACCATCATCGCTGACTCCACCACCGTGGTGCTCTACAAGCTGATCCGCGCCGCCCTGGCAGCTGTGACGGACCCGGCCCGCACCGAAATCGTCCTGGACACGGACAATTTCCCCACCGACCGCTACCTCGTCGAGGGCATCGCCCGCGAAGAGGGCCTCACGCTGCGCTGGATCGACGCCGACCCCGCCTCCGGCGTCACCGTCGAGCAGGTCCGGGCCGCCACCGGCCCGGCCACCGCCGTCGTCGTCCTGAGCCAGATCGCCTACCGGTCCGGGTTCCTCGCGGACCTTCCGGCCATCACCGCCGCCATCCACGACGCCGGTGCCTTGGTGGTGTGGGACCTATGCCATTCCGCCGGTTCGGTGGAAATCGCCCTGGACGCTGCCGGCGTCGACTTCGCCGCCGGCTGCACCTACAAGTACCTCAACGGGGGACCGGGCTCGCCCGCCTTCGCCTACGTCAACGCCCGGCACCTGCCGGGCCTGCAGCAGCCGATCTGGGGCTGGATGGGCCGCAAGGACGCCTTCGAGATGGGGCCTGGCTATGAGGCCGCCGCCGGAATCCGCGGCTTCCTCAGCGGAACCCCCGCGATCTTCGGGATGCTCGCCATGCGCGGCACCCTGGACCTGCTGGAGGAAGTGGGCATGGCCGCAGTCCGGGAGAAATCGCGGCTGCTGACCGAGTTCGCCGTCGAACTCCACGACGCCTGGCTCGCGCCGGCGGGCGTTGAACTCTCAACGCCGCGGGATCCAGAACTGCGCGGCAGCCACATCACGGTGGACCACCCGGCGTTCCGGGAGATGACCGCGGCGCTGTGGGAACAGGATGTCATTCCGGATTTCCGGGCGCCGCAAGGCATCCGGATCGGGCTGTCCCCGCTGAGCACGTCCTTCGCCGAGCTGTACCGCGGCGTGGCCGCCATCCGCGAACGGCTGGCGGACGGCGCGTCCGGGCAGCCGTAAGGCCCGCCGTTTCGACAAGTTCAGCGGCGTGCCGGTAAACTAAAGGTTGGATCCGGCTGCAGTCCGTGGCGGCTGGCTCTTGTTGTGCACGGGAAAGGTTCTCCTTGGAGGGCGGACCCGGCGCGGCACCCCCGGCAGTGAGTTACTGATTCGGGCCTCACGGCACATCTCTAGGAGTTATCGTGGCACTTGAAGCCGCTGTAAAGCAGTCCATCATTCAGGATTTCGCAACGTCCGAGGGCGACACCGGTTCGCCGGAGGTCCAGGTTGCAGTCCTGACTCAGCGGATCAAGGATCTCACTGAGCACATGAAGGTGCACAAGCACGATTACCACACCCAGCGCGGTCTGCTGGCCATGGTTGGTCGTCGCAAGCGCATGCTGACCTACCTCAAGAACACTGACATCACCCGCTACCGTAAGCTCATCGAGCGCCTCGGCCTGCGCCGCTAGTCAGCTTTAGGGGCGGCCCCTTCCGGACCGGAAGGGCCGCCTCCTTCAAATAAAACTCAACAGGAGGATCAACCGCATCACGCATTCGCGGTCCTCGGTAGTGATCCCCGGGAACGGCTTCAAGGAACGAAGCCTTGGCCCGTGGGTCTCGATCGATGACCGGGTGCAGTGCAGGCCAGTAGACAGATGCTGGGCTGGGTTGATGCGGCTGGGCTCCGTGAACCATGAAACGGAGGTGACTCTCTATGGAGGGTCCCGAAATCCAGTTCTCAGAAGCAGTCATTGACAATGGCCGCTTCGGCAAGCGTGTAATCCGCTTTGAAACCGGCCGCCTTGCCAAGCAGGCAGCCGGCGCAGCGATGGTCTACATCGACGAAGAGACCGCGCTGCTGTCCGCAACCACCGCCGGCAAGCACCCGCGTGAAGGCTTCGACTTCTTCCCGCTGACCGTCGACGTCGAAGAGCGCATGTACGCCGCCGGCCGCATCCCGGGCTCGTTCTTCCGCCGCGAAGGCCGTCCCTCCACGGAAGCCATCCTGGCCTGCCGCCTCATGGACCGCCCGCTGCGGCCCGCGTTCGTCAAGGGCCTGCGCAACGAGGTCCAGATCGTCGTCACCGTGCTGTCCATCAACCCGGACGAGCTCTACGACGTTGTCGCGATCAACGCTTCCTCGATGTCCACCCAGCTCTCCGGCCTGCCCTTCTCCGGCCCGATCGGCGGCGTCCGCGTTGCCCTCGTCGCCGACGAGAACGGCTCGCAGTGGGTTGCGTTCCCGAAGCACTCCCAGCTTGAGAACGCCGTCTTCAACATGGTCGTTGCCGGCCGCATCGCCGGTGACGACGTCGCCATCATGATGGTTGAAGCCGAAGCCACCGACAACTCCTGGAACCTCATCAAGGAACAGGGCGCCACCGCCCCGACCGAAGAGGTTGTCTCCGAGGGCCTCGAGGCCGCCAAGCCGTTCATCAAGGCACTCTGCGAAGCACAGTCCGACCTGGCAGCCCGCGCCGCCAAGCCGACCGTCGAGTTCCCGGTCTTCCTGGACTACCAGGACGACGTCTACGCCGCTGTGGAGTCCGCTGCCGCCGACAAGCTGGCCGCTGTCTTCCAGATCGCCGACAAGCAGGAGCGCGACACCGCCTCCGACGAGCTCAAGGACGAGGTCACCTCTTCCCTGGCCGGCCAGTTCGAAGGCCGTGAGAAGGAGCTGTCCGCAGCCTTCCGCTCCGTCACCAAGCACGTTGTGCGCCAGCGCATCCTCACGGACCAGATCCGCATCGACGGCCGTGGCCTGACAGACATCCGCCAGCTCACCGCCGAGGTTGAGGTTCTGCCCCGCGTCCACGGCTCGGCCATCTTCGAGCGCGGCGAGACCCAGATCATGGGTGTCACCACGCTGAATATGCTCAAGATGGAACAGCAGATCGACTCGCTGTCTCCCGTGACGCGCAAGCGCTACATGCACAACTACAACTTCCCGCCGTACTCCACCGGCGAGACCGGCCGCGTCGGTTCCCCGAAGCGCCGCGAAATCGGCCACGGTGCCCTCGCAGAGCGCGCCATCATGCCGGTGCTGCCCTCCCGCGAGGAATTCCCCTACGCCATCCGCCAGGTGTCTGAGGCTCTCAGCTCCAACGGTTCGACGTCGATGGGTTCCGTCTGCGCCTCCACGCTGTCCCTGCTCAACGCAGGTGTGCCGCTGAAGGCCGCTGTTGCCGGTATCGCCATGGGCCTGGTCTCCGACCAGGTTGACGGCCAGACCCGTTACGCCGCCCTGACCGATATCCTCGGCGCCGAAGATGCCTTCGGTGACATGGACTTCAAGGTTGCCGGTACCTCCGAGTTCGTCACGGCCATCCAGCTGGACACCAAGCTCGACGGCATCCCGGCCTCCGTCCTGGCGGCCGCCCTGAAGCAGGCCCGCGAAGCCCGCCTGCACATCCTGGACGTCCTGAACTCCGCGATCGACACCCCGGACGAGCTCTCCGAGTTCGCGCCGCGCGTCATCGCGGTCAAGATCCCGGTAGACAAGATCGGCGAGGTCATCGGCCCGAAGGGCAAGATGATCAACCAGATCCAGGAAGACACCGGAGCCGACATCTCGATCGAGGACGACGGAACTGTCTACATTGGCGCCACCAACGGCCCGTCTGCCGACGCAGCACGGTCCGCGATCAACGCCATCGCCAACCCGCAGATCCCGGAAATCGGCGAGCGCTACCTGGGCACGGTCGTCAAGACCACGACCTTCGGCGCCTTCGTTTCCCTGACCCCGGGCAAGGACGGCCTCCTGCACATCTCCGAGCTGCGCAAGATCGCCGGCGGCAAGCGCGTGGACAACGTCGATGACGTCGTCTCCGTCGGACAGAAGATCCAGGTGGAAATCACCAAGATCGACGACCGCGGCAAGCTCTCCCTGTCGCCCGTTGTGGCTGACGAGGCGGGTTCTGAAAGTGCTGACGACGCTGAGGTCTCCCTGGAGTCCGCAGAGTAGTCTTTCCTGACCCAAGCAGCGGGGCCGGTGGATCATCCACCGGCCCCGCTGCCGTTAAAGGCAGGTAGGATTGCAGGCAGATTTGGCACGTTTCCCGGAACGGATTTATTGAAAGGCCTTGATGACTGTCGTCCCCCTGCCGCTTGAGCAGAACCAGCACGCTGACACCCTGATCCACGGAGCCGACGGCGGTTCCGAGGTACGCCGTTCGGTCCTGCCCGGCGGCGTCCGTGTGCTGACCGAGGCGATGCCCGGCCAGCGCTCGGCCACCATCGGCTTCTGGGTGGCCGTAGGCTCCCGCGACGAGGCGCCCGGGCAGCACGGCTCCACCCACTTCCTGGAGCACCTCCTGTTCAAGGGCACGCAGCGGCGCACGGCACTCGAGATCGCCTCGGCCTTTGACGAGGTGGGCGGGGAATCCAACGCCGCCACGGCGAAGGAGAGCACCTGCTACTTCGCCCGCGTGCTGGACACCGACCTTCCCATGGCGATCGACGTCATCGCGGACATGATCACCGGCGCCGTGCTGGACCCGCAGGAGATGGAGCAGGAACGCGACGTCATCCTTGAGGAAATCGCGATGGACAGCGACGACCCCACCGACGTCGCCCACGAACACTTCGTGGCCGCGGTGCTGGGCACCCACCCGCTGGGCCGCCCGATCGGCGGCACCCCGGACGCTATCCGCGCCGTCGCGCGGGACTCGGTCTGGGACCACTACCGCCGCTACTACCGCCCGGACGAGCTCGTTATCACCGCCGCCGGGGGACTGGACCACGACGTCGTCTGCGGACTTGTGGTGGACGCCCTGCACTCCGCGGGCTGGAGCCTGGAGCCCGACGCCGCCCCGGTACAGCGCCGCTCCACGGACCGGGCCGCCATCACCGGCACCGCCGGCCTGCACGTGGTCAAGCGCCCGGTGGAACAGGCCAACATCATCATGGGCTGCCCCACGATCGTCGCCACCGATGACCGCCGCTTTGTCATGAGCGTGCTCAACGCCGTGCTCGGCGGCGGCATGTCCTCCCGGCTGTTCCAGGAAGTCCGCGAGAAGCGCGGCCTGGTGTACTCGACCTACTCCTTCGCTTCCTCCTACGCCGATGCCGGCTACTTCGGTATGTACGCCGGCTGCACCCCGACCAAGGTCCGCCAGGTCCTTGAGCTGCTTGGCGCCGAACTCGACAAGCTGGCTGAAGGCGGCATCTCCGACGAGGAACTGCGCAAAGCCGTCGGGCAGCTGTGCGGCGGAATCGTGCTGGCGCTGGAGGACACCGGCTCCCGGATGTCCCGGCTGGGCCGCGCCGAACTGGTCTCCGGCGAATACCAGGACATCGACGAGACCCTGCGCCAGATCAAGGCCGTGACCGCAGCGGAGGTCCAGGAGCTCGCCCGCGAGCTCGCGGCTGCACCGCGGACCGTCACCGTGGTGGGCCCCTTCGAGGAAACCGAGACGTTCGGCCTCTGACGCCCGGCCCCCCCGCAGGCCCGTACCGGCCCGGTGGCCAAGCCCCCGCACCGGCCCGGTTGCCAGGCCCGCTCCGGCTGTCAGGCCCGCACCGGCCCGGGCGCCCGGCCGGGCGCAGGTGGGCCAGCCCGCACCTAGCCCGCGCGCCCGGCCAGGCCCGGGGTGACGGGCCCGCACCTAGACACGGCAGGCGGCGCCGCGTGATGATGGGGACGGGCTCACTCGGGAGGATCTCCACTGGGGAGGACCCTGGAAGGAAGACATGGACCGGCCGCTGCCAGGCAGTGCACACGAGGCGCTCGAGGCGTTCCTGGGGCGCTGGACTGGAACCACGCAGTGGCAGGCCACGGCCTGGGGGCCGGCGCGGGCCGCCGACGTCGAACTGACTTTCGCCCGTGCCGCCGCGGGGCTGGCCGTCACCCACAGCTACCGGCATACGGAGGCTGACGGCGCCCGGTCAGAGGGCCACGGGGTGTTCACCATGGACCCGGACCACCCCGACACGCTCTGGTATCACGTCAACAGCATGGGCCTGCCCCCGGAAGCGCCGGCGCGCGCGAGCTGGCTGGAGGGCACCCTCACCATGGAACGCCGCAGCGACCGCGGCACGTCCCGGCATACCTTCCGGGTGGACGACGGCGTGCTGACGCACAGCGCCGGGCTCCGGCTGGGGGCCGCGAGCGAATTCACACCCTTCATGACCTCGGTCTGCCGGCGCGCAGCCGCGGAGGCAACCGTCCCCGCCTGAGGTTCCCAACACGCGCCGTGGCCCGACTCGTTAGAACACGGGGAACTAGCGGGTCCCTTCCGCCTCGAAGCGTGGGGGACGCGACACGGACAAATCCACCGGGCGTGAGTCTGGTGTCCACTATGCACTCAGTGTATAGATTGAACTGTGAACAATTCCCTCACCCTGCTGGGCCTACTGAGCCGCGAGCCGAGCTACGGCTACGACCTCAAGCACTCCTATGACCGCTACTTCGGAGCCGGAAAAGCCTTGGCCTTCGGGCAGGTGTATTCCACGCTGGCCCGAATGGTCCGTGACGAACTGATCCAAGCCCTGGGCGAAGAATCCGGCGGCGGTCCGGACCGCAAGAAATACGAGATCACCCTGGCCGGCCAGGCCAGGGTGCGCGAGTGGCTGTTCACCCCCGACGTCCCGTCGGAGTCCCTGCAAAGTGAGCTTTTCGCCAAGACGGTGGTCGCCCTGCTGCTCAATGACGACGCCGACCGGCTGCTCGATGTGCAGCGCGGTGAACACATGGCCCGGATGCGTGAACTGACCCGGCTGAAGAAGGACGCGGACCTGCTGCGGGTCCTGATGTGCGACCACGGCCTGTTCCACATCGAAGCCGACCTGCGCTGGATCGACCTCACCAGCGCCCGCCTGACCCAACTCAAGAAGGAGCTCCAGAGCCCATGAGTACAACTGACACCGCTGCACCCGTCCTCAGTGCCCGCGGCCTGCACCACTCCTTCGGGCAGACCGAGGCATTGCGGGGCGTCGACCTCGACGTCCGCGCAGGGGAGGTGCTTGCCGTCATGGGCCCGTCCGGATCCGGCAAGTCCACGCTGCTGCACTGCCTGGCCGGTGTTCTGGTTCCCGACGGCGGATCGGTGACCTACCGTCCGCCCGGGCGGCCCGCAGTGGAGACCAGTAGCCTCGGGGAGCCACAACGGGCCCGGCTGCGGCTGACCGACTTCGGGTTCGTCTTTCAGTTCGGCCAGCTGCTGCCTGAGCTCACGGCGGCGGATAACGTCAGCATCCCGCTGCTGCTGGCCGGGACACGGCGGCCGGAGGCGCTGCGCCGGTCCAGGGAGCTCCTGGACCGCCTCGGTCTGGACGGGCTGGGCGCCAAGCTGCCCGGCGAACTGTCCGGAGGACAGGCCCAGCGCGTCGCCGTCGCGCGGGCGATGGTGACGTCGCCAGCCGTGCTGTTCGCCGATGAGCCCACCGGTTCGCTGGATTCCCTCGCATCAGAGAACGTGCTGACGCTTATGCTCGAGCTGGTCCGCGAGGCGGGCACCACCGTCGTGATGATCACCCACGATGCCCGTACCGCCGCCTATGCGGACCGGGAAGTCATCGTGCGGGACGGCGCCATCGGCGCCGGCTATCGGGTCTCCGCGTGAATCCCGGCCTGCTCAAACTGGCAGTCGTCGGCAGCCGGTCCGCCTACGGCAGGCTTGCCAGCATCGCTGGTGGGGTCGCCGTCGGAGTCTGCCTGTTGTTGTTGCTGTGGGGCGGCGCCAACGGCCTGAGCGCACGTGATGACCGCGGTGCCTGGCTGCGGGAGTCCGGACGCCCCTCCGTGGCAGCCCCCTTGGCGACGGACGGTCCGGTCACTTCAGGGCCGGGGACACCGGTGCCGCTGACCGCCGACACGGTGCTCATGGAGGCGAACCCGGGGGAGGTCTTCCGCGACCAACTCATTAGCCGCCGCGACGTTGCCGCCCTCGGTTCCACTAATTTCAGGATCCCCGGGATCGGCAAACCTCCGGCTCCTGGCAGCTACTACGCGTCCCCGGCGCTGCAGCGGCTGATCGAGGCAACGCCGCGGAACGAGCTTGGCGACCGCTTCGGGACGTTTGCCGGCACGATTGACGATGCCGCCTTACCCGGACCGGATTCGCTGATCGTCGTCGCGGGAGCCACGGAAGCCGAACTCCGCCAGAACGGCAGGGCCTTCCTGGTGTCAGACTTCACGACCAACCCGTATGGTGGCAGCGCTGCCGCCTACAACACGGTGCTGTCCATCGGGGCCATTGCGGTGTTCTTCCCCGTGCTGCTCCTGATCAGCATTGTCACCGGACTGGGGGCTGCCCAGCGCCGGGAGCGCTTCGCGACACTGCGCCTCATCGGCGCATCCCCGCAGGTTGTCTCCCGGATCGCTGCCGTCGAAACCGCCGTCCCCAGCCTGATCGGTGCAATGCTGGGCGTCGTGCTGGCCCTTGTGCTGAGGCCGGCGGTCGCGCAGATACCGGTCAACGGCACCAGGACGTTCGCCGCCGATCTGACCACCGGCTGGGTGGCGGCCGCCGCGGTCGTCGCCGGGGTGGTCGCGGCGTCGGCCCTCGTGGCCGCGCACCGGACCGCCCGCGCAGGCATTGGCCCCCTGGGCGTGACGCGGGCCGTGCACGAAAAGCCACCCACCCTATGGCGGACTGTGCCCTTGCTCGCGGGTCTGGCAGCCATGATCACGGCTGTAATAATGATCCGGGTAGTGGAGGTGGGGCTGCCGTGGCTGGAATCACCGCTGCTTATCGTCGGCTTTGCGCTGATCCTTGTGGGCATCGTGGTTATCGGTCCCTGGCTGACCCGCATGGTGAGCCGGGTGGGACTGCGCCGGGCGCGGAGCGCAGCCGGAGTCATTGCCGCCAGCCGGATCCAAAAGACGCCGGTGGCGACCTTCCGATCCGTGTCAGGACTCGTGATCGCCGTGTTTGTCGTCTCCGTCTTCGCCGGAGGATCAAGCATCATCGAATCCACCGAGGCGCCTCCGGCCGGGCCCGGTCTGCTTCAGCCCACGAGCCTCCACGCCACCGTGAGTGCCGGACACACCCCGGCCCAGGCCGCGGAGGCCGCCCGCCGGGCCAGCGAACTGCCCGGAATCCGGGGCGCCACGGTCGGCTACGGGCCGGACGTCCTCTCCGGACCCGATGCCGGCCCCGAAATCTACCTTCGCGCCGCTGACGCTGGCGGCCTCGGGTTCGAGGACATCCCGGCAACAGAGGTGGTCACTGTGGATACCTCGTTCCTCTACTTCTGGACGACGCAGCCACTGGCTCTGACCCCGGCGCCCGCCACCAGCCTGGATGCAATGGTCCCGGTCGTGATGGTGCTCGGCACCGACGGGACCCCCGCGGCCATGGACCGCGCCCGGACTGCATTGAACGGTTCAGGCATCACGGCCATCCCGGCCTCGTCCCCGTTGGACTTCAAACTGCAGTCCACCGGGCGCCTGATTCAGGGCCTGGCCGTGCTCGCCTACCTCGGCATGTTTGTCGCGATAGCAATCGCAGGCCTGTCCCTGGCCGTCGCCACAGCCTCCGCCATCCTGGACCGGAAAAGAGTTCTGGGCCTCATGCGGCTCATGGGGATGCCAGTGTCCGCCCTGCGCCGGGTCATCACCCGTGAAGCAGCCGTCCCGCTCCTGACCGTGCTGCTGCTCTCGGTCGGCCTCGGATTCCTCGTGGCCTGGCTCATGGTGACCTTCGTTGACGACACTTATAGGGTGACCTGGCCGGCGCCTGATTACTTCGTTGCACTGGGTGTCAGCCTGCTCCTGGCCCTCGGAGCAGTCACCGCGACATTCGGCCTCATCCGGGGCAATACAGGATTGACGGTTACCCGTTTCGAGTAGTTGCGCCACAGACAGGAAGCATTGAGTTTCCGCGAACAGTGAGGGCGACAAGGAGCCGTTCAAGAGTCCGTCCAAAATGCGGCGGCGAGGGAAGCCCACAGGTTGGAGGGTCCGCTGGTGCGGTGAGTCGGTCGAAAAGCTGGCTCAAAGAATGAATCATCTGGCTTTTAGGTTGAGATTGCAGCGATATGGAGAGAAGCGCGTGATTGCCGTGGATATGGTGACTGGCATGAAACCAGTTCTGAACCTTGCACGGCGTTGGGGCGCCCCGTGGCGGCCGTCATCTTCTTCTCACTGTGGTGTGTGGCCGAGGCCGGAAGGATGGGAGGGCCCTGGCTGGAATGGCCAGGGACTTGGTCGCTATCCTTGACGACCTGGTCGGGGACCTGGGCACTGGCTCTGATGACCCTGGCGATTGCCACTGCCTCCTGGAAACCGCTTGTCTCCCTCGGGTTCACGGCGGCACTCCTCGCCGGACAGCTAAGCCATGCCCTGCCACCGATGTATTCCAATCACTGGCCCATCTACCTCGGCTCCTTTTTCGCTCTTGGCTTCATCTTGTGGACCGCCCCGCGGCGGATACGATTCATCGCCTCGGGCGCCAACCTGGTGTTCGTGGCCCTGATGACCGTCCTCATGCTCTCCTGGCGATACGGCAACGGCGTCGGCTGGTTCATGCCCATGTACTACGGTGACAGGCCCATGTTTATGATTTACGGCTGGCAGCTATTCGCACTCCTCCTGCTGATCGCGGGAGCCTGCGCCGCCGTCGGACTTCTGCTGGCGCTGTATCAGGAACGGGGCAGTCTGTTCCGGGCTCGGGAACTGGCGCAGAGCAGCCTCAAGGAAACCGAGGTCGACCTGATTGTCGAGCAGGAACGGACACGCATCGCCCGGGATCTGCACGACGACCTGGCGCATTCGCTCGCGGTCATCGCCGCGCAGGCCGACGGAACCCGGTACCTGAGCAAGGATCAGCCCAAGGCCGTCCTCAACGCCCTGGACACCATCGCCCGGTCAGCCCGCAGCGCCCTCGTGGATGCCCAACGCGTCATCGAAGGAGTCCGTGATGACGGCATGGTGACGCCACAGCCGCGGCTGACCGACATCCCGGCTCTGATCGAAGGCATGCAGCGCGGCAGTTTGAAGATCCACCCCAGCGAGTCCGGGACTCCCGTGGAACTCTCCACGGGACAGGAGATGGCCGTCTTCCGGATCGTTCAGGAGTGCCTGACCAATGCCCTCAAACATGGTGGGCGCGGCACGGATGTGCGGCTCCACTTTGACTGGAGCGGGCCCGGCCTGGCTCTGCATGTGGCCTCGACCATAGCCCCGACCGGCTAAGAAGACGCTGCGAGTCCGGCCACGCACCGGATCGGGCGGGGACTTCCCGGCATGCGCGAACGCGCCCATCTGGCCGGCGGCTGGCTGACGGCGGGACCGGACGGCGAACAATTCCGGGTGACGGTCTTCATCCCCTACGGAACCCGGGAAGTGACGTCACCGGACGATACAGCCGGCGCCGAAGCCGGGGGCATTTTCGGTGAAAGTTCGCGCGCGGAAGCCCAGCCTGCACTGGCTGCAGCAGGGAGCCTTCCCCGGCCGGCAGGGGCCGCACAGGAAGTCGGCGACCGTGGCTGACACCGCGGATCGCATCACCGTGGCCCGGGTGGATGACCAGCCCTTGTTCCGGGCGGGTATCCGCATGCTGATAGAGAGCCAAACGGACTTGGAACTCTCGGGCGAGGCCGGCGACGGGGAGCAGGCGGTGACCCTGGCAATCGAAGGGCGTCCGGATGTAATGCTGATGGACCTTCGCATGCCCGTCCTTGATGGTGTCGAGGCCACCCGGCGGATCGTGCAGCAGGCCGCGGCGGCCGGAACCGATAAGCCAAAGATCATTGCACTGACTACCTTCAACAGGGATCAGGCTGTGGTCCAGGCCGTCCAAGCCGGAGCGAGCGGGTATCTGCTCAAGAGCGCGGAACCGGAATTCCTGCTGGCAGCGATCCGCACTGTCCACTCGGGTTACTCCGTCATCGCCCCAGGATCCATCCACTCCCTCTTTGAACATGCTGCCCGCAGTGGACCCGCGACCGGTCCGGACCTGTCCGTCCTGAACGTCCTGTCCGTGCGGGAGCGGGACGTCTTTCTACTCGCGGCCAAAGGTCTCAGCAATGGTGAAATGGCGGAGAGCCTGTTCGTCTCTGAAGCCACCATCAAAACTCACCTGCGCAGCGTCTTGGACAAGCTGGAACTCCGCACCCGGCTCCAGCTGGTCGCATTCGCCCACGAACGCCGGCTTCTTGGCAGCTGAGCAAGCAGCTGTCACGTCTGGCAGCCGCGCAGTGCGCTGGCCCCGGAGCCACAGTACCTGCCCGTGGGCGGCATGAGCCGTCGCGGGCGGGCGGCGCACCATTGCGCTGCTTTGCGGGAAAACCGTGGATGAGCACGCACACCTGGTGCGGCCGAGCGCGGGCCCGATCTCTCAAACCGTTGCCATAACGTTGCAAAGCCGCCCTTGAAATCCGTTGACACGCTGTGAGCTGCACCATAGATTTGCCGTAATCTGAATCACCTTTCAGGTTCAGCGCATTTCCTGTCAGTTCTCCTGCTCAGATCTCCTGCTCAGCTACCGCGGGAGTTTCAACGAAAGGCATCCCGTGAAGGATACAAAGAAGTTCCTGATGGCCGCCGTGATGGCCACCGGGCTCGCCCTCAGCGCCTGTGCCCCCTCTGCCGGCACCGCAGCGCCGGCCGAGTCGGGCAGCACCAAGGCCGCCGAGCCGGTCAACGTCGGCATCATCTACTCCAAGACCGGCCCCTTGGCCGCCTACGGCGCCACCTACTACGAAGGCCTGCAGGCGGGCATCGACCACGCCACCGGCGGGACCGGCGCCGTCAACGGCGCCAAGATCAACCTGACCTACGCCGACGACGGCGGCGACCCGGACAAGGCGGTCACGGCAGCCAAGGACCTGATCGGCAAGGGCTACAAGATCATCGGCGGCACGGTCGTCTCCGGGATCGCGCTCAAGCTGGCGGAACAGGCAGCGCAGAACAAGGTCCTCTACATCTCCGGGCCGGCCGCCACCGACGCCATCCAGGGCATCAACAAGTACACCTTCCGCTCGGGCCGCCAGAGCCTGCAGGACGTGGCCACGGCCGGTTCCTTCATTGACACCAACGGCAAGAAGGTCGTCGTCTTCGCGCAGGACAACGCGTTCGGCCAGGGCAACGTCGCCGCCGTCAAGGCCGTCCTCGGCGCCAAGGGTGCCACGGTGGAGGCCGTCCTGGTCCCGGACGGACAGGAGCTCACCCCCTTCGCCCGCCAGCTCATCGACGCGAAGCCTGACATGGTCTTCGTGGCCTGGGCCGGGGCAACGTCGGGCACCATGTGGCAGACCCTCAGCCAGCAGGGCGCCTTCGACGCCGCCCCGATCGTCACCGGACTCGGCGACGCCGCCACCTTCGGCGCCTACGGCGAGGCCACGTCCAAGATCAGCTTCCTGAACCACTACTTTCCGGGTGCCGCAGGCAACGAGGTGGAGAAGAAGATGATTGCCGCCGTCGAGAAGGCCGGCAAGAAGGCCGACCTCTTCACCCCCGACGGCTTCGTGGCCGGCCAGATGATTGTCCAGGCCATCAAGGAGGGCGGCTCCGACGCCGACGCCATGGTCAAGGCACTCGAGGGCTTCAGCTTCGACGGGCCCAAGGGCAAGGAAACCGTCCGCGCCTCGGACCACGCCCTGGTCCAGGACATGTACCAGGTCAAGCTCGTCCAGACGGGCGGCACCTGGGCTCCCGAGCTCGTCAAGGTGGTTCCGGGCGATACCGTCGCCCCGCCGGAAAAGAAGTAAACCGGCACGACGGAAGCTGCCCGCGGCGCTGTGCCCGACCTCCCGGCATAGCCAGTGCAGCGTCACTGGAGAGATCACTGCAGTGACACGGCACAGCGCCGCACACCACCCCTACGGCCCCAGCGAGACACGAAGGATCCGAATGAATTCCCCAGCCCTGCCCGCCCTGGCGGTGGACGGCCTCGGTCTGCAGATCGGCGGTGCCCGTATCCTCGAGGATGTGAGCTTCTCCGTCGGCACCGGCGAAATGGTCGGCGTCATCGGCCCCAACGGCGCCGGCAAGACCACCCTGTTCAACCTGATCTCCGGCGTTCTGCGCCCCACCGCGGGCAGTGTGACGCTGAACGGCAGGGAGATCACGGCCGCGCCGGTCCACCGCCGGGCCAAGGCAGGGCTGGGCCGGACCTTCCAGACCTCCAACCTGTTTCCCCGGCTCAGCGTGCTGGAAAACGTCCGGCTGGCCGCGCAGGCGAAACTCGGGGGCAGCTTCAGCCTCCTGCGTTTCCCTGCGGCCTCCGACGAGGCCACCCGGATTGCCCGTGGCACCATCGGCGAGGTCGGGCTCACGTCCCAGCTTTCGACAGCGGCGGGGGACCTCTCCCACGGAGAGAAGCGCAAGGTGGAAATCGCCGTCCTGCTGGCGACGGACCCCGCCGTCGTGCTCCTGGACGAGCCGATGGCCGGGGTGGCGTCGGGGGACGTCCCGTCCCTCACCGCGATCATCCGGGGCATGCACCGGGACCGCGGCTGCACCGTGATGATGGTGGAGCACCACATGGACGTGGTCCTGGGCCTCGTGGACCGGGTGGCCGTGATGCACCACGGCAGCCTGCTCGCCCTGGACAGCCCGGAAGCCGTGATGTCGGACCCGACCGTACAAAGTGCCTACCTGGGAGAACCCGTATGAGCGCCGCAGCGGAAACCCGCCCGATCCTCCGGCTGACGGGACTCAATGCCCACATCGCCGGACAGCAGGTCGTTGAGGATGTCTCCTTCACCGTCCCCGCCACCGGCATCACCGCACTGCTGGGCCGCAACGGCGTCGGAAAGACCAGCACTATCAAGGCCATCATCGGCCTCATCGACCGGACCGGGGCGGTGGAGCTCGACGGCGTGCGGATCGAGAAAGATCCGACGTTCAAGATCATCCGCAGCGGGGTGGGTTACGTGCCGGAGGACCGCGAAGTGTTCTCCAAGCTCACGGTGGCGGAGAACCTCCGGCTCGCCGAACGCGACGCCGCACCCCGGCGCCAGCTCGTCGAGGAGCTGTTCCCGGACCTGCTGGCCCGGTCCTCGCAGATGGCCGGCACGCTGTCCGGCGGCCAGCAGCAGATGGTCTCGCTGGCCCGCGCACTCCTGAACACCAACAAGATCCTGCTCGTCGACGAACCCACCAAGGGGCTGGCCCCGAAAATCGTCTCCGAAGTCGCCGAGACCCTTGCCGAGGCCGCCAGGACGGTCCCGATCCTCCTGGTCGAGCAGAACCTGCACGTCGTCCGCCAGCTCGCCCAGGACGCCATCGTCCTCTCCGGCGGCCGGGTGGTCCACACGGGCGGCGCCCTGGAATTCCTCGACGACGCCGGGCTGATCCAGCGGCATCTGGGTGTGTCCACCGATCATGGCCCGTCCGGGGAAACAGCCGGAAAAACAGGCGGGGAATCCGCCGCGGAACCAGCCGGGAAAGGCGCCGCCCTGTGAGTACCGTTGTCCTCCTGCTCTTCACCGGCCTGGGCCTGGGTGCCCTGTACTTCCTCGTGGCCGCCGGGCTGTCCCTGATTTACGGGCTGATGGGTGTGCTGAACTTCGCGCACGGCGCCTTCCTGACGCTCGGCGCCTTCACCGGCTGGGAAATCGCCCGCCGGACCGGCTCGGACAACTGGTGGACCTTCCTGCTCTCCCTGCTGGTCGGTGCCGCGGCCGGGGCCGCCTTTGCCGCCTTCACCGAGTTGGTCCTCATCCGCCGGCTCTACCAGCGGCACATCGAACAGGTCCTCATCACGGTGGGCCTCTCGCTCGCCGCCGTGGCACTCTTCGACGGCATCTGGGGCACCGACCCGGTGTTCATCCAGGGGCCGGCCTGGTTCAAGGACACCACCGAGATCCTCGGCGCCCGTGTCCCCAACGACCGGTTTGTCTGCATCATCGCCGCCGTCCTGGTGCTGCTGGCCATGGTGTTCTTCCTGAAGAACACCCGCTACGGCATGATCATCCGGGCCGGCGTCGAGAACCGTTCCATGGTGACGGCCCTCGGCATCGACGTCCGGAAGGCCTTCACCCTCGTCTTTACGATCGGCGGCGCCGCCGCCGGCCTGGGCGGGGTCCTGGCCTCGCACTACTTCGGCTACGTCTCACCGATGCTGGGCGGCTCGCTGCTGATCTTCGCGTTCATCGTCACCGTGATCGGCGGCCTGGGCTCGCTGACCGGCGCGGCCATCGCCGCCGTCGCCGTCGCCGTCCTCCAGCAGTTCGCCAACTTCTACCTCGGCGGCACCGGCGACTTCGTCGTGGTGCTGGCCCTGGCGCTCGTGCTGCTGTTCCGTCCCTCCGGCCTGCTCGGGAGAACCTCATGACCACCGATACCGACGCCGCCGGCACCGCCGGCGATGCCAGCACCGCCAGCACGGCGACCAAGGGCACCGCCGGGAGCCCCGCGGTGCCGCACGGGACAGAAACCGCCGGCCGTCCCAACCCGCCTGGCCGTCCCCGCCCGACCCGCCGGAAGATCGCCGGCGCGGCCGCCGGACTCGCCGGGATGGTGCTGCTGGTCCTGCTGCCGCTGCTCAACCTGTCCCTGCCCGGCGTGCTGCCCGGGCCGACGTACACGCCGGGTTCCCTGCAGCTGCTGGCCATGTGCATGCTGATGGCCGCGGCCGCCCTGACCTACCACCTGCTGCTCGGCGTCGCCGGACTGCTTTCCTTCGGCCATGCCCTGTACTTCGGCGCCGGCGTCTACGGGCTGGCGATCATCCTGCAGAACCTGGACATCCCGCTGCTCCCCGCGATGGGCCTGACCCTGCTGGTGGTGATCGTGCTGGCCCATGTGGTGGGCAGCATCAGCCTGCGGGTCAGCGGAATCCCCTTCGCCATGGTCACCCTCGCTTTCGCCCAGGCCGGCTCGGTGATCGTGGGCCGCAACCCGGACGGCACCACCGGCGGCGACGAGGGCCTGACCCTGCGCACCGACAACCTGCCCGATTTCCTCGTCGGCGTGGTAAATACCCGCAACCTCTACTGGCTGGCGCTGGCGGTGCTCGTGGCCGTGTTCATCGTGGTCACCTGGGTGCAGTCCTCCCGGGCCGGACACGTTGCCGCGGCGGTCCGCGAGAACGAACTGCGCGTCCGCGTCCTGGGCCTGCAGCCGTACCTCGTGAAGCTGCTGATCTTCGTGGTCTCCGCCATCCTGGTCAGCATCATCGGCATGGTGTTCCTGCTCCTGCAGAGCGGCGCCGTCCCGCGTGCCATGTCCGCCGACCTCACCATCACCCTGCTGGTCATGGTGGTCCTGGGCGGCGTCGGCTCCCGCTGGGGCGCCGTGATCGGCGGCGTCTTCTACACCATCTTGGACCAGCGCCTCACGACCCTCGCGAACTCGGACGCCATCGATGCGCTGCCGGACATCCTGCGGGTACCGTTGTCTGAGCCCTTGTTCATCCTGGGCACCCTGTTCATCCTCGTGGTGCTCTTCCTGCCCGGCGGCCTGACGGGCACCGCGCAGCGGCTGGCCCAGCGCCGCAACCAGCGGATCCGGGACACCGGAAACGACGGCACCGGGAACGCCGGCACCGGAAACGACGGCGCCGGAAAAGACGGTACCGGCAAGGACAGGACGGCGATGTCCCGCGAGATCCTGGAGGAATCGGCATGAGCAGCACAACAGGTCCCGGCCGGGTTGACGGACTGCACACCCTGGGCCGCTGGACCACGGACCGGAGCCTCGCCACCCCGCACCGGATCGCCGTCGACGACCGCGGCTGCACCCTGAGCTACGGCGAACTGGAACGCCGCGCGGCCGGCCTCGCCGCCGGACTGAAAAGTGCCGGCTACGTCACGGGGGACCGGATCGCGACCCTGACCGGGAACAGCTCGGACCACGTGGTGGTGTTCTTTGCCTGCGCCAAGGCAGGGCTGGTCCTGGTGCCGCTGTCCTGGCGGCTGTCACCCCGGGAACTGGCAGCCCAGCTCCAACTCGCCGACCCCCAGCTCCTGCTTGTCGAGGACGAACTCGATTCGCTCGCCGCGGGGGCGTGCACGCTGCTGCCGCACCGGCCCCGGACGGCTGCGCTGGGCCCGGGCGGCGTCGAAAAGTCCGTGCCGCCGCCATCCCGGATCCAGCCGGCGCCCGCTGCGGGCGGCGGCCGGCCGGACGTCCGCGGGCTCGAAGCCGCCAGGGACGTGCGCGACGACGACCCCCTCCTGATGATCTTCACATCCGGCACCGAGGGGGCCAGCAAGGCTGCCGTGCTGACCCACGCCAACTGCTTCTGGACCAACCTCTCGCTGTCCCGGACCCTCGACCTGGGCAGCACCGACGTTGTGCTGGCCGTGCTCCCGCAGTTCCACGTCGGCGGCTGGAACATCCAGCCCCTGCTGGCCTGGTGGACGGGCGCCACCGTGGTGCTGGAACGCGGCTTCGAACCCGGCCGTGTCCTGCAGCTGATCGCCGAACGCCGGGTCACCATGCTCATGGGCGTCCCCACCCAGTACCTGATGCTTGCCGAACACCCCGACTTCGCCTCCGCCGAGCTCGGCAGCCTCCGGCACGCCGTGGTGGGCGGGGCCCCCATGCCTGCGCCGCTGCTGCGGATCTGGCACCGCAGGGGAGTGGCGCTGAGCCAGGGCTACGGGCTGACCGAGGCGTCGCCCAATGTGCTCTGCCTGGCCAACGAGGATGCCGCCCGGATGGTCGGCTACTCGGGCAAACCGTATCCGCATGTCGCCGTCGCGGTGGCCGATCCGGTCACCGGGGAGGTCCTCGACGGCGCCGCGTCCGGGGAGCTGCTGGTGGGCGGCCCGGGGGTCTTCGCCGGCTACTTCCGCGATCCCGCCGCCACCGCGGCCGTCCTGGCCGGCGGGTGGCTGCGCACCGGGGATCTGGTGGAGCGCGACGCCGAGGGCTATATCAAAGTGGTGGACCGGCTCAAGGACATCTATATTTCCGGCGGCGAGAACGTGGCCCCTGCCGAGGTCGAGGCTGCGCTGCTGGCCCACCCGGCGGTGGCGCAGGCCGCCGTCGTCGGGGTGGAGGACCAGCGCTGGGGCGAAACGGGCGTCGCCTTTGTGGTGATCCGTCCCGGCCTCGCCACGGACGAGCAGGAACTCCTGGACCACTGCGCAGCACAGCTGGCGCATTTCAAGGTTCCCTCGCGGATCGAAACGGTCGGAGCCCTGCCGCGCACGGCGTTGAACAAGGTGCTGCGGGCACGGCTCCGGCAGCAACTGGACGAGCAACGGCCGGCGGGACCCCACGGACGCGGGGCGGCCGCCCTGCCAAACGCTGTTGCCCTGCCAAACGCTGTTGCCGCGGATGCGGTTTCCGCAGACTGGGGCCGGCGATGAGCGCCGTACCCCGCACGGCGCGGGGCACCCGCACGCGGGCCAAGCTGCTGCAGGCCGCCGAGACGGTGTTCGCGTCGGTGGGCTACCACGAGGCCTCGATCGTCAAGATCACCGAGGAGGCCGGGGTGGGCCTCGGCACCTTCTACCTGTACTTCGAGGGCAAACAGGCCATCTTCGACGAGGTGGTCGAGGACCTGAACCGGCGGGTCCGGCACGCCATGACGGACGCCGCCCGCTCCGCCGGGACCAGGCTCGCGGCCGAACGCGCAGGGTTCCGGGCCTTCTTCAAGTTCACCGCGGACCACCCCGCGCTGTACCGGATCATCCGGCAGGCCGAGTTCGTCTCGCCCGGGGCGCTGCGGCTGCACTACACCCGGATCGTCAACGGCTACATCGAAGGGCTCAAGGCCGCGCAACTCAGCGGCGAAGTCCGCGAGATGGACCCCACGGTAGCCGCCTGGGCCCTGATGGGCATCGGTGAGCTGATCGGAATGCGCTGGGTGCTGTGGGACGAAGAAGGCGCCGAACCCGCCCAAGGCGCCCGCCCGGATGTCCCTGAGGAAGTCTTCGAGGAAATGATGCAGTTCATCGAACGCGCCCTCGCCCCCGCGCCCGGGGCCACCTCCGGAGCCGCCCACGGGGCCACCTCCGGCGCCGCCCCCAGAACCATTCAGGCCCAGGAAGGGACCGCCCAGTGAGCACTCCAGCAGTGAGCCATCAAGCAGTGAGCACTCCAGCCACAAACCTGGCAGCCAGCACCTCGAGCTACCGGACCACCGAGGTCGAGGTCCGCGGCGGCACCCTGCACACCGCCATCTGGGGCCCCGAAGACCCCGCCTCCCCGACCATCCTGGCGGTGCACGGGGTCACCGCGTCGCACAAGGCCTGGCCGGAACTGGCCGAAGCCCTGCCGGACGTCCGGATCATCGCCCCCGACCTGCGCGGACGGGGCCGCAGCAACGCGCTCCCGGCGCCGTACGGTATGCCCGCCCACGCCGAGGATCTCGCGGCCGTGCTGGCCGCACACAGCACCGGGCCCGTGGTCGTCGTCGGCCATTCGATGGGCGCCTTCGCCGCCGTGGTGCTGGCGAACCTGTTCCCGGAGCGGGTGCGGTCCCTCGTACTGGTCGACGGCGGTCTGCCGCTGCAGGTTCCGGCGGGCCTCAGCGACGAGCAGATCGTCGCCGCCGTGCTGGGTCCCGCGGCCGAGCGGCTGAACGCCACTTTTCCCAGCCGTGAGGTCTACCGCAGCTTTTGGAGGCAGCATCCGGCCTTTAGCGCCGACTGGAGCCCGTTTGTGGAGGAGTACGTGGACTACGACCTCACCGGTGAGGAACCGGTGCTCCGGCCGGCCACCCGCTACCAGGCGATGGCGGACGATACCGCCGAGCTGCACCGCGGTGCCTCACTCCTGAAGGCCTTGGACGAGCTTGCTGTGGAGACCCTGGTGCTGCGGGCGCCGCGCGGCCTGCTCAACGAACCCGGCGGCCTGTACGCCCCCGGCTATCTGGACGCCTGGGCGGAGAAGCTGCCCGCCCTGACGGTCCGCGAGATCCCGGACGTCAACCACTACACCATCGTCATGGGCGCGGCGGGTGCCGCCGCCGTCGCGGACACCGTGCGGGAGGCGCTGGCCGTCGCGTAAGGACCCGGCTCTGACGCTGGACCGCCGGCGCTATTTAGAGAGCGGACTCGAGAATCCGGGTCTTCGGGGCACCCTTGAGCGCGGGGGCCAAGTCGGAGGAGTTCCAGACCTTGGTCTGCAGGTTCGCAAGCAGCGCCTCCGCCTGGTCGCGCTGCTCAAAATCGAGTTCGACCACCACGGAGTGCGGATCGTCCACGGGGCGGCTGACCCGGTGTGCGGTAACCCCGGACGCGGCACGGTTCACCGGGTCGCGGTCGAAGGCGGCCTTCCACACGTCAAAGTCCGTGATTGCGTGTTCTATCTGCAAGGTGTACATCGCTTCCTGTCCTTCCGGCTGGTGATCCCGGGATTGCTGGGATGCTTCCAAGCTACGCGCGGCGGGGAGTGTGCGGTACCCAAAAATCCGGTCGGGGAGCGGCCGGGATCCGGCAGGTCTTAGCCGCCGGCGAACGGCGGCAGCACGTCGACGACGTCGTCCGGCCGCAGCGTGGCTGCCCGGTTCCGCACCGCCACCTCGTTGAGCAGGAAGCTGCTCCGGGACAGCAGCCGCGCCAGCGGCGGGGTCCCGGCCGGAGGTTCCGGGCGCTCGACGGCGAGGATCGCCTCCAGCAGTGAGCTGACGGTGGCGTCTGCGGGGAGTTCAAAGCGCTCCTCGTCGACGCCGGCAGCAGCGCGCGCGGCAGCGAAGTAACGTACATTCACAGGTAATTCAGCCTCCGATGGCGCTCATGCTGCGGTCCGGCTGGACGAAGTCCGGGGCGTCCAGTCCGACGTGGTCCATGCCGTGGGCCTTGGGCTTGATCCACATGGCGTCCTGCCAGCGTTCGGCGAGTTGTTCGTCGCTGGCGCCCTCGCGGAGCAGCCCCAGCAGATCGACTTCCTCGCGGGAGAACAGGCAGCTCATGATCTTGCCCTCGGCCGTGATGCGGGTGCGGCGGCAATCGGAGCAGAACGGCTCGGTCACGGAGGCGATGATCCCCACGGTTCCGAGCACCGGCCCGGTCGCCTCGGCCGTGCCGGGCACGCGGGCCCGGACCTCGAAGCGCTCCGCCGGGGCGCCGTCGCGGTCCCTCGGATCGCTGCTGAGCACGTAATCGACGGAGAGCAGCTCGCGGATTTCCGCCGCGGTGATCATGTTCCGGCGGGTCCAGCCGTGGTCGGCGTCGAGCGGCATCTGCTCGATGAAGCGCAGTTCATAGCCGCGGTCCAGCGCCCAGGCCAGGAGGGCGGGGGACTCGGCGTCGTTGATGCCGCGCATCAGCACGGCGTTGAGCTTCACGGGGCCCAGCCCGGCGGCCCAGGCGGCGTCGACGCCGGCCAGCACTTTGTTCAGGAAGGGGCGGCGGGTCAGCTGGGTGAACGTTTCCTCATGGAGCGAATCCAGCGAAACGTTGATCCGGGACAGCCCGGCGGCCTTGAGCCCGGCGGCCTTCTTGTCCAGCCCGACGGCGTTTGTGGTCATGGAGATCGGGAGGTCGGGGTGGGCGTGACGGAGCGCAGAAATGATGTCCATCAGATCGGCCCGGACCAGCGGTTCACCGCCGGTGAGCCGCAGTTCCCGCACGCCCAGCATGTCGACGCCGATCCGCACGATCCGGACAATCTCCTCCGCGGACATCACGGCCTGCTTGGACAGCCACTCCAGGCCCTCGGCGGGCATGCAGTAGGTGCAGCGCAGATTGCATTTGTCCGTCAGCGAGAGCCGCATGTCGGTGGCGCGGCGGCCGTAGCGGTCCACGAGGCCGGCGGGCATCCCGGCCGGGCGCCCGGGGAGTTGCAGGCCGGAAGTGCCCGCGCCGGAACCGTCCTCCGCGCGGGGCTGGGGCATACCAAGCTGAACACTCATAATGTCAGGCTACGCCACCTCGGCGCCGGCATCACTGCTGTTGAGCCCCATATTGCGCCCGGTAGTGAGCCCGGTCCGGCGCATTGCCCGGCAGCCGGTGCCGCCGCGCCGGCGCGAACCTATGCTGGAGGGGTGAACACCTCCCAGCGGGCGACGGCATTGGCAGCGGCGGCCGGAGTCGTGGCCGTCGGAACGGGGCTCGCCCTGGGCGAGCTCGCGGCCGGTCTCGTGAGCCCGTCGCTCTCCCCGGTGACCGCCGTCGGGGGCGCCGTGATCGATGTGGTCCCGCCCGGCGTGAAGGACTGGGCCGTTGCGCTCTTCGGAACGGCGGACAAGGTCGCCCTGCTGGGCGGCATGGGACTCGTCATCGCGGCGCTGGCCGCCCTGGCCGGAGTCGCGGAGCTGCGGCGCCGCTTCGCCGGGGTCGCCATCATTGCCGTCTTCGGCGTGGCGGGGCTGGCGGCCGTGCTGGGCCGGAGCGAGCTGACGCCGAACGCGGTCCCTGTCCCGCTGCTCGCCGCCGTCGTGGGCATGATCCTGCTGAGGTGGCTGATCCGGCGGCTGGAGGAGTGGCAAACCGAAGAGGCAGCAGTGCCGGCGGGTCCCGGCCCCGGAGCCGGTGCTCCAGAAAGCGCCTCGCCCAGCCGGCCGGCTTCCCGCCGCCGCTTTTTCCAGGTGCTGGGCGGTACAGCCGCCGTTGCCGTCCTCGCCGGGGTCCTGGCCGCGACGTTCCGGGGGGCCGCCGCCGTCGTGAGTGAACTGCGCAGCAAGCTGGCGCTCCCCGTACCGGCGTCACCGGCTCCGCCCATCCCGGCCGGCGCCGAGGTCCGGCTGGACGGGGTGGGTCCGCTGGTGACCCCGAACAAGGATTTTTACCGGATCGACACCGCACTGCGTGTCCCGGTGCTGGACCCGGGCCAGTGGACCCTGAGGGTCACCGGGCTTGTGGAGCGGGAGATCTCGCTGGACTTCGCCACGCTGCTTGCCAAGCCCCTGGTCGAACGGCACGTCACCATCGCCTGCGTCTCCAATGAGGTGGGCGGGGACCTGATCGGCAACGCGCGCTGGCTGGGCTGGCCGGTCCGGGAACTGCTGGCGCTCGCCGGTCCGAAGGCCGGCGCGGACATGGTTCTATCCCGCAGCACGGACGGCTGGACCGCCGGCACTCCGCTGGAGGTGCTGACGGACACCCGGGACGCGCTCCTTGCCGTCGGGATGAACGGAGAGCCGCTGCCGCTGGAACACGGCTTCCCGGTCCGGCTCATCGTTCCCGGCCTCTACGGCTACGTCTCGGCCACCAAGTGGGTCACTGAGCTCAAGGTGACGCGCTTCGCGGACGACGTCGGATACTGGACACCCCGCGGGTGGAGCGAGCAGGGACCCGTCAAGACCTCCTCCCGCATCGACGTGCCCCGGGACGGCCGTTCCGTGAGCGCCGGCATGGTCGCCTTCGGCGGGGTCGCCTGGGCCCAGCACACCGGGATCGGCCGTGTGGAGCTCAGGGTCAACCGCGGCGCGTGGCAGCAGGCGGAGCTGGCCCCCGGGATCTCCAAGGACACCTGGTACCAGTGGAAGCTGGCCCTGCCGCTCACCCCCGGCCAGTACGAGGTCCAGGTCCGCGCCACGGACCTTAACGGCGCCGCGCAGGTAGAGGACCGCGCGCCCGCTGCGCCCAGCGGGGCCACCGGCTTCCACACGGTTAGAGTGGACGTGAAGTCCTAACGGGCCGGGCCACCACGCCGGGCCAGGGAGCCGGGCCAGGGAGCCGGACCGGCGAACCCAGCCACAGGCTCAAGACGAGGGGTCACCAACGCATGCACCGCACCCAGGCACGGCACGTCACCGTGGAAGAGCACCGCGAATCGGTCCGCCGGCTCCTGTCCCCGCTCCGCACCCCGGACCGGATTGAACGGCTCCCGATCCTCGCGGCGCTTGGCCGGGGACTCGCGGCGGACATCGTGGCTCCGCTGGACCTGCCCCCCTTCGAGAATTCACAGATGGACGGCTTCGCCATCCGCAGCGCCGACGTGCCCGATGGCGGCGGCGAACTGCGCGTGGTCGCTCCCGTTCCGGCCGGTGCTGCGCCGCCCGAGCTGGCCGCCGGGACCGCCGCCCCGATCATGACCGGCGCCATGATGCCGCCCGGGGCGGACGCCGTCGTCCCAATCGAACAGGCCGTGCCTTCGTTGTTCCCCGCGCCCGGCGTCCCCGCCACGGTCCGGTTGCCCGCCGTCCCGGCACGGAACTTCGTCCGCGACGCGGGCAGCGACATCAGGGCCGGGGAGCAGGCCCTCGGCGCCGGCACCTTCCTCGGGCCTGGCCAGCTGGGGCTCCTGGCCGCACTGGGATTCACCGAGGTGCCCGTCTACCGGACGCTGCGAATCTTGCTGGTCACCACCGGGGACGAGGTAGTGGAGCCGGGCGGCCCCCTGGGCGCCGGCAAGATCTACGACTCCAACTCCACCCTGCTGGAATCCTCCATGCGCCAGGCCGGCCTCGACGTCACGAGGACCGGGATCTCCACCGACCGCCCGGAGGAACTCGCCGCCCTGCTGCGCCGGCATGCCGCGGACGTGGACCTGATCGTCACCACCGGCGGCGTCAGCAAGGGCGCCTACGAGGTGGTCCGGCAGGCGATGGAGGGCCACGACGTCGACTTCTTCGGCGTCGCGATGCAGCCCGGCGGCCCGCAGGGAATCGGAACTTTCGACGGCGTTCCGGTCCTCGGGTTCCCGGGGAACCCCGTGAGTTGCCTCGTCTCCTTCGAGATGTTCCTCCGCCCGGCGCTTGGAGAACTCTTCGGCTCTCCCGCACCGCGTCCGGTGGTCAGGGCACGGCTCGCCGGGGCGCTGACGTCCCCGCCGGGCAAGCACCAGGTGCGGCGCGGCACGGCCCTCCCGGACGGCACCGTCCGGCTGGAAGGCGGCGCCGGCTCGCACCTCGTCAGTGCCCTGGCGCACTCCAACGCCCTGATCCAGGTGCCGGAAGGAATTGCCGCGCTCGCCGAGGGCGCCGAGGTGGAAGTATGGATGCTGTGAACGAAGAAAACCCGCCAACGGGAACCACAGGCCTGACCCACCTCCGGCAGGACGGCACGGCCCAGATGGTGGACGTGTCCAACAAGGCGGAGAGCACCCGCGAGGCCACGGCTACCGCCACGGTCCGCAGCACCGCCGAGGTCCTGTCCCTCCTCGGCGCCGGAGACCTGCCCAAGGGCGACGCCCTCGCCGTGGCCAGAGTCGCCGGGATCATGGCCGCCAAGAAGACCGCGGACCTGATCCCGCTGTGCCACCCGCTGCCGATCGCCAAAGTCACCGTCGACTTCGAACTCGACACCGACACCGTCACCGTCTTCGCCACCGTCAAGACCCGCGGCATCACCGGCGTCGAGATGGAAGCGCTGACCGCAGCCTCCGTGGCCGCCCTTAGCGTGTACGACATGATCAAGGCCGTGGACAAGCACGCGGTACTGACCAACATCAAAGTGCTGGCCAAAAGCGGCGGCAAGAGCGGGGACTGGACAATATGAGCATGCCCGAACCACACCGGCACGGCGAAGCCACCGGGCGGAAGGCCGGCGTCGTGATCGCCTCCACCCGGGCCGCGGCCGGAATCTATGAGGACCTCACCGGCCCCGTCATCATCGACTGGCTCACCGAGCACGGCTTCGAGACCTACCCGGCAATGGTGGTCCCGGACGGCGAAGCCGTCGGCGCAGCCCTGCGCGCGCTCCTGACCCAGGCGCCCGCCGTCATCATCACCAGCGGCGGCACGGGCCTCAGCCCCACCGACGCCACCCCGGAACAGACCCTGCCCCTGCTGGACCGGGAGATCCCCGGCATCATGGAAGGCATCCGCGGCGCCGGCATCGCCAAAACCCCGCTGGCGATGCTCAGCCGGGGCCACGCAGGAGCGGCCGGCCAGACCTTCATCGTCAATCTCCCCGGCTCCCCGAAGGGCGTCATGGACGGCCTCAGCGTGCTGGACCCCGTCCTCGGACACCTCTGCGACCAGCTGGAGGGCAGCCATGGCCACTGAACCAGCCCTTGAACCAGCCTTTGAAGTGCTGAACGCTGTGCTGAGCGCCGAGCCCATCTCCGTGGACCAGGCCATCGCCGCCGTGGAATCGGACACCGCGGGCGCGGTAGTCAGCTTCAGCGGCGTCGTCCGGAACCACGACGGCGGCAAACCGGTCCAGCGGCTCAGCTACAGCGCGCACCCGACCGCGCACCAGGTGATGGCCGACGTCGTCGCGCAGCTCGTCGCCGAGCAGGCGGCCGCGGGAGAACCCGCCGGGGCAGGCACTGCGGCAGCCACCGGCGCGGCCCAGCCGGTGCGGATCTGGGTGGCGCACCGGATCGGGATGCTGGAAATCGGTGATCCCGCCCTGGTCTGCGCCGTGTCCGCCGCGCACCGTGGCCAGGCCTTCGCAGTCTGCTCGGAACTGGTGGACCGGGTCAAGGCCCAGGTTCCGATCTGGAAGGAACAGTTCTTCACCGACGGCACGGTCGAGTGGGTCGGCGCGGGGGCGTAGGCCCGCCCGCGCCGCACCGGAGGTGCACCGGATGTGCGCATGGTCTGCGAAACCTGGGGGGCCTGTAACGCGCGGTCCCCGGTTCAAGGCGGCACCCGCCCCGGCGGTAGGGTTGATGGCATGACCGAACAACTCGCAGTCGCCGTGCTGGGCGCGAACGGGCGCATGGGCGCCGAAGCGGTGACCGCCGTCGAGGCCGCCGCGGACCTGAAGCTTGTCGCCGCGCTGTGCCGGAACGATTCCCTGGACACCCTCGTCGACGCCGGAGCCCGGATCGTGGTGGACCTGACCGTCCCCGAGAGCACCGAAGCGAACGTCCGCTTCGCCGTCGAACACGGCATGCACGCCGTTGTCGGCACCACCGGCTGGGATCCGGAGCGGCTGGGCCGGCTCGAGGAGCTCCTCGCCGGCCAGCCCGGCGTGGGAGTCCTGATCGCGCCGAACTTCGCGCTCGGATCGGTCCTTGCCTCCGCCTTCGCGGCCAAGGCTTCGCGGTACTTCGAATCGGTCGAAATCGTCGAACTGCACCACCCGGACAAAGTGGACGCCCCGTCCGGCACCGCCGAGCGGACCGCGCAGCTGATCTCCGCCGAGCGTGCAGCCGCCGGCCTCCCCGCCAGCCCGGACGCCACCACCAGCGAGCGCCCCGGCGCGCGCGGCTGCGACGTCGACGGCGTCCGCGTCCACAGCGTCCGGCTCCGCGGCCTGGTGGCGCACCAGGAGGTCCTGCTGGGCGGGCCGGGGGAGCAGCTGACCATCCGGCACGACTCCTTCGACCGTGCCTCGTTTATGCCCGGCGTGCTGCTGGGCGTGCGCAACGTCGCGGCCAACCCTGGCCTCACTGTCGGCCTGGACGGCTACCTGGACCTGGGGCTCTGAACGCCGTGGCCAACGTCCTGACCGCTTTCAAAGCCAACCGCACCAAGATCTGGGTCGGGGCCGTCACGCTCCTGCTGGTCTTCTACCTAGTGGTGTCCTTCCAGCGCGCGGTGTTGCTGATGACGGACCCCAACCCGGTGGCCAAGGCCATCGGCGTTGCGTATCTGCTCCTGCCGGTGATCGGCGCCTGGGCCCTGGTCCGCGAACTGCTCTTCGGCGCCCGGACCGAACGGCTGGCGAAAATCCTCGAAGCCGAGGGCGGGCTGCCGGAAGACAATCTGCCGCGCACCCCCGCGGGGCGGATCATCCGTGAAGCCGCGGACCGGGAATTTGAGAAGTACCGTGCCGAGACGGAAGCCGCGCCGGACGACTGGCGCTCCTGGTTCCGGCTCAGCTGCGCCTATGACGCCGCGGGCGACCGCAAGCGGGCGCGCACCTCAATGCGCGACGCCGTCCGGCTGTACCGTACGGGATCCCGCCAGGCCTGATCCGCTACGGGCGGGAATTCCGGCGCCGGGCAGCGCGCCGTGGCGGAGTGCCGCGGCGACTGTCGTGCCGCCCCGTGCGGCCCCAGGCCCGGCACCCCCGGCCGCGGGCACAGCTCCGGGAGAGCTAGCGGATGCGGGCCGGCTGGTACCGGCCGAGCTGGTTGGCCGCGTGCGCCACCCACTCCAGCGGCCCCCGCCACGCCAGGGCCGCGAAGATTCCGCCCAGGGCGAGGATCGCCGCCACCTGCACCCAATAGACGCCCTCGACCGTCCATCCGGCCGGCAGCGGCTGGCCGTACAGCGAGGCCATCACGCACAGGTGTGCCGTGTAGAGGCTCAGGGTCATGGCGCCGGCCCCCCGCAGCGGGAGCAACGCGTCCAGCCGGGCCCCCTGGACCAGCCGGCCCAGGATCAGGAAGACGCCAACGACGGCGGCCGCCACGCCCGAGGTGTGCAGCAGATCCAGCGTGGTGCCCGAGTGCGGGGCGCTGGAGGCGAGCCACCAGGCGGAACCGGTCTGTTCCACGCCGGCCAGGTTGACCTGCAGGAGGCTCTCCAGCGGATACGAGGGATTGAGCAGCGAAGCCTGCAGCGCGGCCCTGCCGCCCCAGTCCTCCATCATCACGATGCTGAGCCACTTGGCCAGGACCGCCACTGCGGATCCCACCGCCAGCAGCAGGACCGGGACCGCCGCCGAGGTGAGGGCCAGCCGGCCGATCGCGAGGCCGATCAGCAGATAGGTAATCCATTGCAGGACGGGGTAGTAGCCGGTCAGGAAGAGGTCCCCGAGCAGCACGGACGGCGTGGTCAGGTCCTCCCACAGCGGGTTGTGGCCCAGCTGCAGGGGAGGTTCGGCGGTGAGGAGCCATGGCCGCAGCAGGAAGGCCACCGCCGGGCTGACCAGCACCCAGCCGGCAGCCAGCACCAGCAGGTGTTTGACGTCGAGCCCAAGGAACGGCAGCACACAAAGGAACAACACGGCGTAGTGGACCAGGATGATGGCGATGTTCACTTCGAGCCCGCCGAGCGAAAGCCCGACGGCCCCGATCACCAGGGCCCGGAGCGCGACTCCCCGGCGGGCGGCCCACAGCTGGGGACCGTGCAGCGGCTGTTGCTTGCCGGTTGAGAGTGCCAGCCCGATTCCTGCGAGGACGGCGAACAGGGCCGAGGCGCGCCCGGAAAACACCAGGCCCACCCAGGTGGGCGTGAGCTGGGCGTCCGACTCGAAGGTCGGGAAGATGTGCGTGGCCATCATGCCCAGGAGGGCCACTCCGCGGGCGGCGTCGATGCCTGACAGCCGCGGACCCCCGAGCTTGCCTGCTGCGGACCGGGAAGTGGAGGCTGTTCCGCGCGACGTCATCTTTTGATCGTCTCACGATCAGGGCCGGTGAACTTCGGCCAGGGGATGGATTGGGGGATGTTCACAGGAGCTGCACAGCCCCTTGTGTTCGAATATATGTTCGAATACGATGTCGTCATGAACAACCGACCAGAACCCGCCTTCCCGCCGGACGCTGTCCCGTCGGATGCAACAGCAGGCGTGCTGAAAGCGATGAGTCCCGGCGTCGTGGACTTCCTCTTCCGGCAGCTCGTCGCCGGGGAACCGGCAGAGGACGTCCAGTGGCACAAGGAGGGGACCGTCCTGTCGGCGCAGGCGCCCGGCGCCGAACTGGCCCGCCGGCTCGCCGAAACCGAGCTCGTTGCGCTCACGCCCGGCGAACTCTTCGACTACGTTCGGGCGGCCCAGCGGCTCGCGGCGTGGGCGGAGGGGCTGCGGGAGGACGCCGTCAGCCGCTACTGCGCCTCACCCTCCGGCGGGACTGCCCCCGCCGGGTAGGCCCCGCCTAGGATGGCACTGTGACCACCGCGCTGACGCTTTCCGCCATCCAGTACACAGCCCTCGACGGCAGCCTTGCCGCCAACGTTCCGGAGCACATCCGCCTCATCGAAGACGCGGCCGACCACGGTGCCCGGCTGGTGGTTTTCCCCGAACTCTCCCTGACCGGCTACGACCTGGGAGGACTGGCGGACCCGGAGCGGTGGGTTACTGCCGCGGACCCGCGGCTGGACGGCGTGCGCGAAATTTGCCGGCGGACCGGCATTACCGCGGTTGTCGGGGCCCCGTTCCGGGAAGCGGACGGCACGTCCCGGCTGGCGTCCCTCGCCCTGCAGCCCGGCGGTGACGTGGAAGCGTCATTCAAGGTCTGGCTCCACGGCCCGGAGCAGCAGTTCTTCAAGCCCGGGGACCGCCCCGCCGTCCTGGACCTCGACGGCTGGAAAATTGCCCTGGCCGTTTGCCTCGATGCCGCCCGCCCGGTTCATGCGCGCGAGGCCGCGGAGGCGGGCGCCGACATCTATGCCGTCTCGGCCCTCTACTCCGCCGGCGAGGACCACCGGCTTGCCCTGCACCTCGGCGCCCGCGCCATGGACCACAGGATGTTCAGCGTGCTGGCGAACCTCGGCGGCACCACGGAGTTCGGCCCCTCGGCCGGCGGCAGCGGTTTCTGGGGGCCGGACGGGCTCGTCATCCGGCAGGCCGCCGGGACGGGGTCCGAGGTGGTGACCGCGACCCTGCAGTACGGGACCCTGGACCACTACGCCTACGAACGCGGGGCCGGAAGGCGCCGGGAGCCGGCCCCCCGGCCGGACCGCGGGTGAGGCTCCCGGCCCGGATTTGATCTTCATCACGTCGCCGTCATTGTCCGATCACACCGGGGACAGGGTAACGTTTTTCATATGGCTGACTCTCTCACTCGCTCTTCCACGTTCGGATCCCTCGTAACCGCCATGGTCACGCCTTTCACTTCCGACGGTGAAGTCGATTACCAGCAGAACGCGGAGCTGGCCATCAAGCTCGTCGACGACGGCCACGATGCCCTCGTCATTTCCGGCACCACGGGCGAAACCTCCACTCTGGAGGACGATGAGAAAGAAAAGCTCTTCCGCGTGGTCGTGGAAGCCGTGGGGGACCGTGCCAAGGTGATCGCCGGAACCGGCACCAACCACACGTCCCACTCGATCGAGATGGCCAAGCGCGCCGCCAAAGCCGGAGCCCACGGCCAGCTGATTGTCACGCCGTACTACAACAAGCCGAGCCAGGCCGGAATCCAGGCCCACATTGAAGCCGTCGCCGACGCCGCCGACCTTCCCGTGATGGTCTACGACATCCCCGGCCGTGCCTGCGTGCCGATCCTGCCCGAAACCATGATCCGGCTCGCTGATCACCGGAACATTGTTGCGCTCAAGGACGCCAAAGCCGACTTCGCGGCCGTTACCCGGGTCCTCGCAAACACCGACCTTGACGTCTACTCCGGCGATGACGGGCTGACCCTGCCGTGGATGGCAGCCGGGGCCGCCGGACTCGTGAGCGTCTCCGCGCACGTCGCGACGCGGCAGTTCCGCGCCATGATCGATGCCGCACTTGCGGGCGATTTCGCCACCGCCCGCACCATACATTTCGAACTGGACCCCGTGGTCCGTGCAGTGATGACCCATATCCAGGGTGCTGTTGCTGCGAAGCAAGTTCTTAAGTGGCAGGGAGTCCTGCCCAACTCGGTTGTCCGTTTGCCCCTCGTGGAGCCGGACAAAGCTGAGATCGAATCCATCCGCGAGGACTTGGCGGAAGCCGGAATGGTCTTTTCCTGATCAGGTGCTTGATCCTGTTCAGGAATGACCGGGCCGGTACCCGCCTGGAAAGTAGTGCATTATGACCCAAACCGCCCTTCCCGGCCTTGTCACGCCGCCGAAACTGCTCAAGGACACCCTGCGGATCGTCCCGCTCGGCGGCCTGGGGGAGATCGGCCGCAACATGACCGTCTTCGAGATCGACGGCAAGCTGCTCATCGTCGACTGCGGCGTCCTCTTCCCGGAGGAAACCCAGCCCGGCGTCGACCTGATCCTGCCCGATTTCTCCTACATCGAGAACCGCCTCGATGACATCGTCGCCGTCGTCCTGACCCACGGCCACGAGGACCACATCGGCGCCGTCCCGTACCTGCTGCGCCTGCGCGCCGACATTCCCCTGGTGGGTTCCCGGCTGACCCTGGCCCTCATCGAGGCGAAGCTGCAGGAACACCGGATCAAGCCGATCATCCAGACCGTCACCGAGGGCCAGGTCCAGAAGTTCGGCCCGTTCGAATGCGAATTCGTGGCCGTCAACCACTCCATCCCGGACGCCCTTGCCGTGTTCCTCCGCACCGCCGGCGGCACCGTGCTGCACACCGGTGACTTCAAGATGGACCAGCTGCCGCTCGACGGCCGCATTACCGACCTCCGCCACTTCGCCAAGCTCGGCGAAGAAGGCGTGGACCTGTTCATGTCCGACTCCACGAACGCCGACGTGCCGGGCTTCACCACCGCCGAAAAGGAAATCGGACCCGTCCTGGACCGGCTCTTCGGCCAGGCCTCCAAGCGCCTGATCGTCGCGTCCTTCTCCTCGCACATGCACCGCGTCCAGCAGGTGCTCGACGCCGCCGCCAACCACAACCGCAAGGTGGCCTTCGTCGGCCGCTCGATGGTCCGCAACATGACCATCGCGGAGAAGCTCGGCTACCTCGACGTGCCCCCGGGCATCCTGGTCGACATCAAGAACATCGACAACCTGCCGGACAACCGCGTGGTGCTGATGTCCACCGGTTCCCAGGGCGAACCGATGGCAGCACTGTCCCGCATGGCCAACGGTGACCACCGCGTCGTCGTCGGCAAGGGCGACACTGTCATCCTCGCCTCCAGCCTGATCCCGGGCAACGAGAACGCCGTCTTCCGCATCATCAACGGCCTGCTCAAGCTCGGCGCCGACGTCATCCACAAGGGCAACGCCAAGGTGCACGTCTCCGGCCACGCCGCCGCCGGCGAGCTGCTCTACTGCTACAACATCCTCGAGCCGCTGAACGCAATGCCGGTTCACGGCGAAACCCGCCACCTGATCGCTAACGGCAAGATCGCCCTCGACTCCGGTGTCCCCGAAGAGAGCATCCTTCTCGCGGACAACGGCACCGTCGTCGACCTCCGCGACCACCAGGCCGACATCGTCGGCCAGGTCGAAGTCGGCTTCGTCTATGTCGACGGCTCCAGTGTCGGCGAAGTCACCGAAGCTGACCTCAAGGACCGCCAGACCCTCGGCGATGAAGGCTTCATCTCCATCATCACCGTGATTCACCGCGCCACCGGCAAGGTCGTCTCCGGGCCTGAGATCCACGCCCGCGGCGTGGCCGAAGACGATTCCGTCTTCGACGAGATCATCCCCAAGATCAACGCCGCCCTGGAAGAAGCCGTGCTCAACCGCTCGGACCACACCACGCACCAGTTGCAGCAGGTTGTCCGCCGCGTCGTCGGCACCTGGGTCAACCGCAAGCTCCGCCGCAAGCCCCTGATCATCCCGGTGGTCCTGGAGGCCTAAGCGCCGGCGGTAGCGTCAGCGCTCCGCACCACGACGGCCTTCCCGGCCTGCCGCAGGCTCCCGCTTGCGGCGGACCGGGAGGGCCGTTTTTGCGTGTTCGGACGGCAACATGATCCCCGCGGAACCCCGGAAATCCGCGGTTTTCAAGCCCGCGTCGGGTACCGTTGCGGGTATGGCGACACGTACTTCCTCCGCGCCAAGAGGAAACTCCAGCGGTAAATCAGGCAGCTCTTCGACCCGGGGCTCCGGCCCGGCTGCGTCCAAATCCAGCAGGACCGGCAGATCGACCGGCACCGCGCGCACCCGCCAGATGGCCGCCGTCGAACCCAGGCAGCCCTGGCTGGTCCGGGTTGTGGCCGGCGCCTGGCTGGGTGTTGCGCATGTGGTCGGGGCGGGCATCCGCCGGATCGGCTACGACGTCAGCGATCTCGCGCCAGAGGACCGCCGCGACGGCGCAGCCCTGTTCAACCTCGCACTCGGGGTCTTCGTCGCCACTTTCGCCTGGTGGGGTTTCCAGGGCTGGTTCCCGGACATGGTCTACGGGATCGTCAACGGCACCTTCGGCTGGATGGCGCTGCTCCTGCCGCTGATGCTCTTTGTCTGCGCCTTCCGCCTGTTCCGCCAGCCCGTCGACGGCCGCGGCAACAACCGGATCGGGATCGGCTTCCTGATCATGACCTTCGCCGGTTCCGGCCTTGCCCACGTCATTGGCGGGGAACCGACCGTCGCCGACGGTTTCGACGGTCTGCGCCACGCCGGCGGCATGCTCGGTTACCTTGCCGCGGCCCCACTGGCCGCCATCCACTCCGCCGTCCCGCTGGCCGTCTACGGCCTGCTCGCCTTCACGTCCCTGCTGATCATCACCGCCACGCCATTCGGCGCCATCCCCGCCCGGCTGCGCGGCGCCTATGAACACCTCATGGGAATAGACCTGCAGGATCACGACGCCGACGGCGGCGACGGCCACGACCGCAGCTACCTCTACGAAAACGACACCCCGGCCCCGGCGAAGAAGAAGCGCCGCCGCCTCTTCGGCAAGGACCCCGAGGACGAATCCGGGCTCGAAGGCTACGTCGGCGACGAGGCGTTCGAGCGGGCACTCATCGCCGACGAGGAAGCCGAGGCCGCCCGGGCCGCGGGCGGCGCGAAAGCGGGCGCCAAGTCCGTCGCGCCCGGGGTGCGCCGCCCCACCCAGGCCGAGATCGCCGTCGAGAAGATCAAGGCCGCCCAGGGCCTCGGAAGTGCCGCGGCGGGGGAGAACGCCACCGAGGCGATTCCGCTGGTCACCCCGGGGATGATCGCCGCCGGGTCATTGAACCCGGACGCCCCCGCACCCGGCACCGCGGCGGTCGCAGCCGCCGCGAAGGTCCCCTCCAACCCCGTGGCCCCGGCGCCGCTTCCCACGCCGATCCCGCAGCGCACCGAGCAGCTCTCGCTCGCCGGCGACGTGACGTACACGCTGCCGGCGTCGGACGTCCTGACCCCGGGCTCCATCCCCAAGGAACGCACCGAGGCCAACGACGCGATCGTCGCGTCGCTGACCGAAACCCTCAACCAGTTCAACGTGGAAGCGCAGGTCACCGGCTTCAGCCGCGGCCCCACCGTCACCCGGTACGAGATCGAACTGTCCCCGGGCACCAAGGTGGAACGCGTCACGGCACTGTCCAAGAACATCTCCTACGCCGTCGCCAGCTCCGACGTGCGCATCCTGAGCCCCATCCCGGGCAAGTCCGCCATCGGCATCGAGATCCCCAACTCGGACCGCGAGACGGTGTCCCTGGGCGACGTGCTCCGCAGCCAGAACGCCCGGCGCACCGACCACCCGATGGTCATGGGCGTCGGCAAGGACGTCGAGGGCGGCTACGTCGTCGCCAACCTCGCCAAGATGCCGCACCTGCTGGTCGCAGGCGCCACCGGCGCCGGCAAGTCCTCGTTCGTGAACTCGATGATCACCTCCATCCTGATGCGCGCCACGCCCGACGAGGTCCGCATGGTCATGGTGGACCCCAAGCGGGTGGAACTCACCGCCTACGAGGGCGTACCGCACCTCATCACCCCGATCATCACCAACCCCAAGAAGGCCGCCGAGGCCCTGCAGTGGGTGGTCCGCGAAATGGACGCCCGCTACGACGACCTCGCCAACTACGGTTTCAAGCACATCGACGACTTCAACAAGGCCGTCCGTGCCGGCAAGGTCCACCCGCCCGAGGGTTCCAAGCGGGTCATCCGGCCGTACCCCTACCTGCTGGTGATCGTGGACGAACTCGCCGACCTCATGATGGTCGCCCCGCGCGACGTCGAAGACTCGATCGTCCGCATTACCCAGCTGGCCCGCGCGGCCGGCATTCACCTCGTGCTCGCCACGCAGCGGCCCTCCGTCGACGTCGTCACCGGCCTGATCAAGGCCAATGTGCCGTCCCGGATGGCGTTCGCGACCTCCTCGGTCACTGACTCCCGCGTGGTCCTGGACCAGCCGGGCGCCGAGAAGCTGATCGGCCAGGGCGACGCGCTGTTCCTGCCGATGGGCGCCTCCAAGGCCATGCGTGTCCAGGGCGCCTGGGTCACCGAGTCCGAAATCCACAAGGTGGTCGAACACGTCAAGGGCCAGCTCAAGGCCGTGTACCGCGACGACGTCGCTCCCGAGGCGCAGAAGAAGCAGATCGACGACGACATCGGGGACGATCTCGAGGTGCTGCTGCAGGCCACCGAGCTGGTGGTGACCACCCAGTTCGGCTCCACTTCAATGCTGCAGCGCAAGCTGCGCGTCGGGTTCGCGAAGGCCGGCCGCCTGATGGACCTGCTCGAGTCCAGGGGAGTGGTGGGTCCCTCGGAAGGTTCGAAGGCCCGCGACGTCCTGGTGAAGCCGGACGACCTGGCCGCGGTCCTCGCCGCGATGAAGGGCATGGACGTGCCCGCCACCGCCGACTCGCAGACCGCGGCGCTGAGCGACAACGCCAACGCGAACATCGCCCAGGGCGGCTACGCGGAGGACCTCGTCGCGGCGGACCTGGACAACCGCACCCAGGCGATCGAGTACCACGACGGCGCCGACGGCGGCTCCGGGGATGATGAGGATGGCTCCGAGGACGCCTGGTCGCTCACCGGCCGGTAGCAGGCGAAGACGGTAGCCTAGGAAGGTGAATAGCCCAGAAGCAAACAGTGCCGGATCCGCCCCACGGATCTGGAACCTGCCCAACATCCTGACGATGCTGCGGATTGCGATGGTGCCGTTCTTCATCTGGTTCCTGCTGCTCGACGCACCCGGGCTGGTCGCCCAGAACGGCGTCTGGCGCTGGGTTGCCGCGGCGACTTTCGCCCTTGCCATCTACACGGACAAGCTCGACGGCGACATCGCCCGCAGCCGCGGCCTCATCACCGACTTCGGCAAGATCGCCGACCCGATCGCCGACAAGCTGCTGATCGGCTCGGCCCTCGTGATGCTCTCGCTGCTGGGCGAGCTGCCGTGGTGGGTCACCATCCTAATCCTGGTCCGCGAATGGGGCGTCACCGCCCTGCGCTTCTTCGTCATCCGCTACGGGGTGATCCCGGCGTCGCGCGGCGGGAAACTGAAGACCGTCATCCAGACGGTGGCCATCTTCCTGTACATCCTTCCGCTGGCCTCGATCGCGCCGTGGCTCGGGTTCGTAGCCTTCGCCGTCATGATGGTGGCCCTGGCCATTACGGTCTGGACCGGCGTCGAATATGTCATTGAGGCCCTCAAGCTGCGCGCCAGCGGCATCCGGGCACAGCAACAGAAGATCCAGGAGGGCAAGCCATGACCAACCCCCACCACACGATCAACCTGCACCACCTGGCTGAAGAGGCCGTCACCGGCGCGATCGGGCGCGGCCTGACCGTCGCGACTGCCGAATCCCTGACCGCCGGCATGGTCGCCGCCGTGCTGGCCGACACGCCCGGAGCGTCCGGGATGCTGCAGGGCGGCGTTGTGTCCTACCAGAACTCCGTCAAGGCCGATGTGCTGGGAGTGCCCCGGGAACTGCTGGACAGCGTCGGAGCCGTCGACGGGAAGGTCGCCGAAGCCATGGCCGAGGGGGCCCGCAGGATCTGCGGCGCCGACATCGGCGTCTCCACCACCGGCGTCGCCGGCCCCGAGCCGCACGGCGGCAAGGACGTGGGCTCCGTCTACATCGGTGTCGCGACGGCGGGGGGCGCGACGTCGTTCGGGTACAGCTTCGAGGGCAACCGGCCGGAAATCCGCGGCCAGGCCTGCGCCGCGGCCCTGGAACGCCTGCTGGAAACTCTGGCGCCCTAAGGCTACCGGGCGTAAAGTTGCCGGGAACAAAACTCGATTCCTAATAGTTGTTACATTGTGTCGCTTCCGAATACGGGAGGCGCCTAGGATGAAAGCATCATCAGTGTCCGCTTTGACCGGCGGGCTCGACATAAAGAGGGAGCAAGGCGATACAGATGGTAAAGCAGCCCGTATCCGTTAACGGCGTTGTCCGCTGGAAGGATGTGGGCCTCGCCGATCAGGCTAAGAGCGAACAGAAGGAGCGCAAGATGGTTGTACTTCGTCACGAAATCGGTGATGTTCTGCGCGATGTCCGCCAACGCCAAGGCCGTACCCTCCGCGAAGTCTCGCACAGCGCCCGCGTTTCGCTGGGCTACTTGAGTGAAGTGGAACGCGGCCAGAAGGAAGCCTCTTCGGAGCTGCTGTCCTCGATCTGCTCGGCCCTCGATGTTCCGCTCTCCAGCATGCTCCGCGAAGTCAGCGACCGTGTCGCCGTCGCCGAGGGTGTTGCCGTTCCGGACACCGTCCCGCAGGAGTTTGCACAGCGGTACGGCCGTGACCTGGACCGTGAGCTCAACACGGACCTCAACGAAGAGTTGGCCAAGGGCCTTCTTTCCGGGGCGCGCTAGCCCCGGCACCCACTACTCGACAAGAAACCCCGGCGGTGTGCCGGGGTTTCTTGCGTTTCCGGCCCGGACCGCGGGTTACTGCGGTTCGTCGCGGGGGAAACCGTCACGCTCATAGGTGGCGTTGAGCTTGGCGATGTAGCGGGCAAGGGTCTGCAGTTCCTCCGTCGGCCACTCACCCAGCCGTTCGCGGAACACTTCCCGCCGGGCGTCCTGCACCTCGTGCATCTTCTCCTCGCCCACCGGCGTCAATCGGATTATCTGGGCACGGCCGTCCAGCGGGTCGGCTTCCTTGGCCACCAGGCCAAGGCGTTCCAGGAAAGCGATCTGCCGGCTCACCGAGGGCTTCCCGACGCCGATGCTGGACGCCAGTTCGGTCAGCCGGATGGCACCCTGGCGCCGGATCACGGCCAGCAGGCCGTAGGCCGCGGGTTCCATGTCCGGGTGGACCTGGCGGGAGAGGTGATGGGAGATGGAGCGGGCGCGGCGCCAGAGCATGCTCAACTGGTGCTCGACGGCGGTCAGTGCCGCTTCGGTGGAATCGTCAGCGCCGCCCGGGATCCCAGGGCCTTCGGCGGGATTGCTCATGGCAACCATTCTAGAGTCCTCCCGCAGCGTGAGAGACTCGAAGAGTGCGAATCAGTGACTTTTGGCGGCTTATGGATGACGAATTCGGGGCGGGGTACTCCCGCGTCCTCAGCAGCTCGCTGGTCCTGGCGGGAGTCGGCGGCCGGACTGCCGACCAGGCCTTGGGTGCCGGCGTACCGCCACGGCAGGTGTGGCTGGCGTTGTGCGAGGTCCAGGATGTGCCGCCCGAGCGGCGGCTGGGCCGCGACGTCAAACCGCGCTGACCCGGGTGCCGCAGTGTCATCCTGACAGCCTGCGCCTGACACGCCGCACGATTGTTCGAATATCTGTTCGGATGGGACTATGCTTTTTTCAGAGTGTTTTCCACATACGCGGGGCGAACAGGCAACTCTGTCAGTGGGTGCCAGTAGCTTCAGTAATGACAGAAAACTGATCAAGCAGCACTGATCACGAACACAGATCAGGCAGCACTGATCACGAACACTACACAGGGTCCGCAACGGCCCCTCCACAGCGAGAAAGTATCAGAGGTGTGAACCATGGCCGCAGCCCCGGATCGCCAGAAAGCGCTCGACGCAGCGCTTGCCCAGATTGACAAGCAGTTCGGCAAGGGCTCGGTCATGCGCCTCGGCGACGAAGTCCGTGCGCCCATCGAGGTCATCCCGACCGGCTCCATCGCGCTGGACGTCGCCCTGGGAATTGGCGGACTGCCCCGCGGCCGTGTTGTGGAAATCTACGGTCCGGAATCCTCCGGTAAGACCACCGTGGCATTGCATGCCGTCGCCAATGCCCAGCGCCTGGGCGGCATCGCTGCCTTCATCGACGCCGAGCACGCCCTGGACCCGGAGTATGCGGCCAAGCTGGGCGTCGACACCGACGCGCTCCTGGTCTCCCAGCCGGACACCGGCGAGCAGGCCCTGGAAATCATGGACATGCTGATTGGTTCCGGCTCCCTTGACGTCATCGTCATCGACTCCGTTGCGGCCCTCGTTCCCCGTGCGGAAATCGAAGGCGACATGGGCGACAGCCACGTGGGCCTGCAGGCCCGCCTGATGAGCCAGGCCCTCCGTAAGATCACCGGCCGGCTGAGCCAGACCAAAACCACTGCCATCTTCATCAACCAGCTGCGCGAAAAGATCGGCGTCTTCTTCGGCTCCCCGGAAACCACCACCGGTGGTAAGGCGCTGAAGTTCTACGCCTCCATCCGCATCGACGTCCGCCGGATCCAGACCCTCAAGGAGGGCGCGGACTCGGTCGGCAACCGCACCAAGGCCAAAATCGTCAAGAACAAGATGGCCCCGCCCTTCAAGATCGCCGAGTTCGACATCATCTACGGTCAGGGCATTTCCCGTGAAGGCGGCATCATCGACATGGGTGTCGAGCACGGCCTGATCAAGAAGTCCGGCTCCTGGTTCACCTACGATGGCGACCAGCTGGGCCAGGGCATGGAGAACTCCCGGCGCTTCCTGCGCGACAATCCGGAGCTGGCTGCGGAGCTGGAGCGGCTCATCAAGGAGAAGCTTGGCGTCGGCGTAAAGGCCCCCGCCGAGACCGAAGATTCACCGAAGCTGAAGGCCGTTGACGGTTTCTAACGGCCGGCGGCGCAAAGGGGCAGGATTCCCAGCACGGAATTCTGCCCCAGGCTTTGCCGGCGGAGACGGGCCCCGGGAAGGGCCTTCGGGCGCGGATGCTCCTGCCGAACGGGACCGTGACGCGGATCCGGCCGCAGTCGCACGCAACATTGTCCTGCGGCAGCTGACGAACTCGCCCAAAAGCCGGTTGCAGCTCGCCCGCAAGCTGGCAGAGCGCAACATCCCGGACGACGTCGCCGAGGCGGTCCTGGACCGCTTCGAAGAGGTGAAGCTCGTGGACGACGCGGATTTTGCCGACATGTGGGTCCGGTCCCGGTCCCAGAGCCGCAAACTCGCCAAGGGCGCCCTCCGCCGCGAACTCGCCGAGAAGGGCATCGACGAGGACACCGCGACCGGCGCCCTGGAACAGCTCAGCGACGAGGACGAGGAAGCGGCGGCCCGCGAACTCGTCCAGCGCAAGCTCCGCGGCGTGACTGCGTTCGAGGACCGCGCGGAGCGGGACAAGACCACGCGGCGGCTGGCGTCCATGCTTGCCCGCAAGGGATACCAGCCCTCACAGGCGTTCCGGATCGTCGGCGAAGTCCTCGATGACGCCGTGTCCGGGGCCGGCGCGGGGTCCGGACCGGAGTTCTAGGGAAGCCCGGCAGCGCGCCGACCCGGTACCCTTAACAGGTGAGTTTGACCATTCCCTCCCCAGCAGCCGGCCCCACCCCTCCCACGGACGCCTCGTCAACACCTGGCGCCGGGTCCACGTCCGCCACACCGCAGCCCCGTACCTACCAGGTGCGGACATTCGGCTGCCAGATGAACGTGCACGACTCCGAGCGGATGTCCGGGATGCTCGAGGCCGCCGGCTACGTCCCCTCCGCCGGAGAACTGGCCGACGTCGTGGTGTTCAACACCTGCGCGGTTCGGGAAAACGCCGACAACAAGCTCTACGGCAACCTGGGCATCCTGGCGCCGGTCAAGGCCGCCAACCCCGGAATGCAGATCGCCGTCGGAGGCTGCCTCGCGCAGAAGGACCGCGACACCATCCTGAAGAAGGCCCCCTGGGTAGACGCCGTCTTCGGCACCCACAACGTCGGCGCCCTGCCGGCCCTGCTGGAACGCGCCCGGCACAACAACGAAGCGCAGCTCGAGATCCTCGAGTCCCTCGACGTCTTCCCGTCAACGCTGCCCACCAAGCGGGACTCGGTCTATTCCGGCTGGGTGTCGATCTCCGTCGGCTGCAACAACACCTGCACGTTCTGCATCGTCCCGGCCCTGCGCGGCAAGGAAAAGGACCGACGACCCGGCGACATCCTGGCCGAGATCCAGGCCCTCGTCGACGACGGCGCGATCGAAGTAACCCTGCTGGGCCAGAACGTAAACTCCTACGGCGTCGAATTCGGCGACCGGCAGGCGTTCTCGAAGCTCCTGCGCGCCTGCGGCGACATCCCCGGCCTCGAACGCGTCCGGTTCACGAGCCCGCACCCCGCCGCCTTCACCGACGACGTCATCGACGCCATGGCCGAGACCCCGAACGTGATGCCGCAGCTGCACATGCCCCTGCAGTCCGGCTCCGACAAAGTCCTCAAGGACATGAAGCGGTCCTACCGCTCCACCAAGTTCCTCGGCATCCTGGACAAGGTGCGCGAGAAGATCCCGCACGCCGCCATCTCCACGGACATCATCGTCGGCTTCCCCGGCGAGACCGAGGAGGACTTCCAGGCCACGCTCGACGTCGTCGAGAAGTCCCGCTTCGCCACCGCCTTCACCTTCCAGTACTCCAAGCGACCCGGCACACCCGCCGCGGAGCTCCCGGACCAGCTCCCCAAGGCCGTCGTGCAGGAACGCTTCGAACGCCTCACCGCCCTGCAGGACCGCATCGCCGCCGAGGAGAACGCCCGCCAGCTCGGCCGGCGCGTCGAGGTCATGGTCACGGCCCAGTCCGGACGCAAATCCGGAGAGACCCACCGGCTCTCGGGCCGGTCCCAGGACCAGCGCCTGGTCCACTTCTCCGTGCCGGCCGGTGCGCAGACGCCCCGCCCCGGCGACCTGGTCACCGTGACCATCACCGAGGCCGCGTCGTTCCACCTCGTCGCCGACCCGGCGACGTCGGCCGACTACAGCCTCCGACGCTCGCGCGCGGGCGACGCCTGGGACAGGTCCCAGGCGGACTCCTGCGGCGCACCCGCTCCGGGATCCGCGTCCGGTGCCACCGGGGTGTCGCTGGGAATGCCCACCCTTCCCGTCCGCGGCCGCTAGTCCGTGACAGCTCAGCAGGGCCCCGCTGCCGGCAGCGCACACGACGCCGCAGCAGGAACACCACCCGCAGTGAGCGCCCCCGCAGGCACAGCACCGGAAGGCGCAGCGCCGGCCGGCACAGCACCGGACGCCGCCGCACCGAAGGGTGCCGTAGCTGACGGCGCGGCTGCGGGGACAGCGGCGGACGGCGCTCTGCCGGTGATCGCCGTCGTCGGGCCCACCGGCTCCGGCAAGTCCGACCTCGCCGTCTCGCTGGCACGGGAGCTCGACGGCGAAGTCATCAACGCCGATTCCATGCAGTTCTACCGCGGCATGGACATCGGCACCGCCAAGATCACCATGGCCGAACGCAGGGGAGTGCCGCACCATCTCCTGGACATCCTGGATGTGACCGAGGAAGCCAGCGTCTCGGACTTCCAGCAGCAGGCCCGCGAACTCATCGCCGGCATCCACGCCCGCGGCAAACGCGCCATCCTGGCCGGCGGCTCCGGCCTCTACGTCCGAGCCGCCCTCGACGTGCTGGATTTCCCGGGCACCGACCCCGCCATCCGGGGCCGGCTCGAAGCGGAACTGGAAACCGCCGGACCGGCGCCGCTGCGGGCACGGCTGGAAGCCGTGGACCCGGTCTCGGCCGGCCGGCTCGGGGACGCCCGCCGGATCATCCGCGCGCTGGAAGTATTCGAACTGACAGGACGGCCGTTCAGCTCGTTCATGCCCACCCGCGAGTACTTCCAGCCCGCCGTGCAAATCGGGCTCGAGGTAGACCGGGGACAGCTCCGGGAACGGCTCGCCCGCCGGGTCCACACCATGGTGGACAGCGGGCTCCTCGATGAGGTCCGGAGGCTCGACGCCGCCGGACTCCGGCTCGGCAAGACCGCGCCGCGCGCCCTCGGGTACGCCCAATTCCTGAACGTCCTCGACGGCGGATCCGACCCGGCGCAGGCCGCCGAGGAAACGATCGTTGCGACCCGGCAGTTCGCGCGCCGCCAGCTCACCTGGTTCCGCGCCGACCCCCGCATCCACTGGCTTGACTGGCAGGATCCGGAACTGGTGGCCAAGGCGGCTGCCCTCTGCGTCCCCGGCTGACGTTCCGGGCCGGCAGTTCCCTGTCGGCGAGTGGATCGCCAGGGTGGATTCCCGGGGAGGTTGACGGGCGGCCCCGGGTCGAAACGGTAACCTTGGAGCATGGACGAACCCCTGGCCGCGGCCGCCGATCGCAACACCGCCGCTGACCCTGCTGCCCTGAGCGGACTGACGTTTTCCAAGGGCCACGGCACGGGCAACGACTTTGTGCTCCTGGCCGACCCCAACGGCACGCTGTCGGTGACGCCGGAGCAGGTCGCAGCCCTGTGCGACCGCCACCGCGGAATCGGCGGCGACGGACTGATCCGCGCCGTCCCGTCCCGGTTGCTCGCCGAGGGCCAGGAGCTGCTGACCCGGCACCCGGACGCCGAATGGTTCATGGACTACCGCAACGGCGACGGCTCACTCTCCGAGATGTGCGGCAACGGCGTCCGCGTCTTTGTGCACTTCCTGATTGCCGAAGGCCTCGTCGAACTGCCTGCCGGCGAATCACTGACCATCGGCACCCGCGGCGGCGCCAAGACCATCGTCCGCACCGCCTCCGGCTACGCCGTCGACATGGGCCCTTGGGAATTCATCTTCCCGGGCGAGGCCACCGCCCGGGCCATGGATTCACTGGTCAGCGCGGCGGGGCTGGAGGTCGCCCGGCCCGCCCTGTCCGTCAGCATGGGCAACCCGCATACCGTTGTGGCACTGGCAGAACTCGCCGAGCTGGAGGCCACGCAGCTGTTCACCGCACCCCACGTGGACCCCACCCCGCCGCACGGAACCAATGTTGAGTTCGTGGTGCCGTCCGAGCCGCTGGTCCACGAAGGCGTAGGAACCATCACCATGCGCGTTCATGAGCGCGGAGTCGGAGAAACGCAGTCCTGCGGCACTGGCGCCTGCGCGGCCGCCGTCGCGATCCGCCACTGGGCCGGCCAGGGTGCCCCGGATGCGTGGAATGTCCATGTCCCAGGCGGAGTCGTCGGCGTGAAGTTCTTCCTCGGCGCCGCGGGCCACGAGCACGTCGAGCTCAGCGGCCCCGCGGTGATCGTCGCTAGTGGGACGCTTTCCTGACCCGAAGGATCCGGAACGACTTCGAGGTGCTCTCGCGCGTCACCGCGAAGCTGCTGTCCAGCTCTGCTGCGAGCCAGCGCTGCAGCGAATCCGACCCCAGGTTCTTCTGCACCACCAGCCATGCGGAGCCGCCCGGCGCCAGCCGGGGAAGCCACAGGAGCAGCAGGGCGTGGAGCTCGTCCTTGCCGATCCGGATGGGCGGGTTGGACCAGATGGTGTCGAAGCGAAGCTCGGGGTCGACGGCGTCGGGCGTGCTGGCCGTGACGTTGCCCAAGCCCAGCAGTGTGGCGTTTTCGTTGGTTAGGGTCACGCAGCGCTCGTTGACGTCCACGGCGTAGACCCGGGAATGCGGTGCCCGCAGGGCCATGGTCAGCGCGATCGGACCCCAGCCGCAACCAATGTCCAGCAAGTTCCCCTGCGGCGCGGGGGATGGGGCCTCGGCCAGCAGCACAGCCGTGCCTTTGTCGATGCCGTCCGGGCTGAAGATACCGGAGGACGTCTGCAGTTGCCGCGTGGCACCGGCAAGCTCCACGGTCAGTGGCTTGCGGGTGAACGGCCCAGAGGGCTGGGCGCTGAAATAGTGTGCAGACTCCATAACTGGCTAGATTAGTTGGCCGTCGGCCCCTAGAGGAAACCGCGGCGGCCGGCCGGAGCCAGCCGGGCCGTCTGCTAGTGTTAAAAACATGTTCTTGATCTTCAAGTAGCCGGCACGGGCCTTCCGTTCTTCACCGGAGTCCCGTCCCCGCAGCGACGCAGGTAGTTACCTTCCGCTCAGTGCGCCACCCGTGATTGTCCTGAAATGGATTCGCCGCTGGCGCCCGAACTTGGAGTTTGGCAGCGCTCACTGGAGCCCGGCCCGGGCGGAACAACTCCCTCCTCAAGGCAGAACCCATGCCTGTTCCCTCCCCGTTTCCACCGCTCCGGCCCGGAGCCCACCCTGCCCCCGGCACCGCTGCCGCAGGCATCCCAGGAGGCCATGAATGACCAATAGTCGTCAGCCCAGCGCGAATACCGCCCCGCACAGCACCGATCGGCACTATTCTGAAACTGCCGAACCTCTAAAGGAGACCATGACCAGCCAGCCCAACACCGGACCCGATTCAGCATCCCAAGACATGAGTCCTGCGGAAATCCAGGCTGTCATCGACCGGATCCTCGCCAAGGACACTCCTGCCCGGAAGGCAGCCCCGGCCGCCGGTGATCCCGCTTCGGTGCTCGGCAAAGCGCAGGCGATCTCCCGGCTGGACGAGGAGCACAGCACCTACGACGGCGACCAGCAGGACCTCGCGGAACGGCACGCCCTGCGCCGCACCGCCGGGTTGTCCACCGAGCTCGAAGACGTCACCGAAGTCGAATACCGGCAGCTGCGGCTCGAGCGCGTCGTGCTGGCCGGCCTTTGGACGGAAGGGACCCTTGCCGACGCCGAGAACTCCCTCCGGGAACTCGCCGCGCTGGCCGAGACCGCCGGTTCGGAGGTCCTGGACGGTATCGTCCAGCGCCGCCAGAAGCCCGATCCGGGCACCTTCCTCGGCTCCGGCAAGGCGCAGGAACTCAAGGACATCGTGATGTCCACGGGCGCGGACACCGTCGTCGTCGACGCCGAACTGGCGCCGTCCCAGCGCCGCAGCCTGGAAGACATCGTCAAGGTCAAGGTCATCGACCGCACGGCCCTGATCCTGGACATCTTTGCCCAGCACGCCAAGAGCCGCGAGGGCAAGGCCCAGGTGGAACTGGCCCAGCTCGAATACCTGCTCCCGCGCCTGCGCGGCTGGGGTGACTCGATGTCCCGCCAGGCCGGTGGCCAGGTGGGCGGTGCCGGTGCGGGTATGGGTTCGCGCGGTCCGGGTGAAACCAAGATCGAACTGGACCGCCGCCGGATCCGCACCCGGATGGCCAAGCTTCGGCGTGAAATCGCCGCAATGAAGCCGGCCCGGGAGACCAAGCGCGCCAACCGCCGTCGTAATTCCGTGCCGTCCGTGGCGATCGCCGGGTACACCAACGCCGGTAAGTCCTCGCTCCTGAACCGGCTGACCGACGCCGGTGTCCTGGTGGAGAACGCCCTGTTCGCCACCCTGGACCCGACGGTCCGCAAGGCCGAAACCTCAGACGGGCTGGGCTACACCCTTGCCGACACCGTGGGGTTCGTCCGGTCGCTGCCGACCCAGCTTGTGGAGGCGTTCCGCTCCACCCTGGAGGAGGTTGCCGATTCGGACCTGATCCTGCACGTCGTGGACGTCTCGCACCCGGATCCGGAAGGCCAGATCGCTGCCGTCCGCAAGGTGTTCAGCGAAGTCGACGCCCGCAAGGTGCCCGAAATCATCGTCCTGAACAAGGCCGACGCCGCGGATCCCTTCGTGATCGAGCGGCTGAAGCAGCGCGAACCGCGCCACGTGGTGGTGTCGGCGCGCACCGGCGAAGGCATCCCGGAGCTACTCAAGGCCATCAGTGAAGGCATTCCGCGGCCCAGCGTGAAGCTGGAGCTGCTCATCCCCTACAACCGCGGGGACCTGATCAGCAAGCTGCACGAAGCCGACGCCGAGATCCTCAGCCTCGACCACGAGGAAGCGGGAACCCGCGCCGTCGTAATGGTGCGCGAGGGACTGGCCGCTGAACTGGATTCGTTCATCAGCAATGACTGAGGCAGCGGTGACCGGGGCGGACACAGGCACGGGCGACCCGGCGGGGGAGGACGACGCAGGAACCGGGGCTGCAGGAACCGGGGCTGCAGGAACGGACGCCGGAGAACGTCCGGCACGTTCGGGCGGCAGGACCGGCGGGGAGTTCGTTATCGAACTCCTCGACCGGGCCGTGTCCGGGATGGGCGGCCAGAGCCGCGACGGCCAGCACGAAATGGCCCGGCAGGTGGCGCAGGCGATTGACAGCGGCGACCACCTGCTGGTCCAGGCCGGCACCGGCACCGGCAAGTCACTCGCCTACCTGATCCCCCTGATCGCCCATTCGCTCGTCAGCGACAAGCCCACGCTGGTCTCCACGGCCACGCTGGCACTGCAGACCCAGATCGTGGGCCGTGACCTGCCCCGGCTGCTGAAGACCATCACCCCGGCGCTCGACCGGCCCGTCAAAGTCGCCCTCGTCAAGGGCCGGTCCAACTACGTGTGCCGCCACAAGCTCGAAGGCGGCTTCCCCTCCGAAGAACCGTCGGAGGGCCAGCTCTTCTCGCTCGGCGAGGACACCTCCGTGCCGCACTTCGCCGCGGCCATGGGCGGTCCGTCCTCCCAGCTCGGCAAGGAGGTCGTCCGGCTGCGCGAGTGGGCCGAGGACACCGTGACAGGGGACCGCGACGAACTCCTGCCCGGCGTCACGGACCGCGCCTGGCGGCAGGTCTCCGTCACCTCCATGGAGTGCCTCGGCGCGCAGAAATGCCCCCTGGCAGCCGAATGCTTCAGCGAACTGGCCCGGCAAAACGCCGCGGACGCCGACGTCGTGGTCACCAACCACGCGATGCTGGCCGTCAGCGCCTTCGAAGGCCTCGCCGTGCTGCCGGAATACGACGTCGTGGTGGTCGATGAAGCCCACGAGCTCCAGGACCGCGTGACCGGCGCCGTGTCCGGCCAGCTTTCTGTGGCCATGGTGCACGCCGCCGCGTCCGGGGCACGGAAGCACGCCGGCATCACCGTGGACGCGCTGAACAACGCCGCATCCAACCTCGAACTTGCCATTGAGGGCGTCCCCAGCGGGCTTATGCCCAACGGCCTCAACAGCGAACAGCTGGACTGCGTGGACCAGTTGCGGGACGCCTGCCGCGCCGCGCTCTCGGATTCCAAGGGGGACAGCGCGAACACGGCCGACGGCGGCCGCCAGCTCGCGCGCTCCCGGCTCATGGTGATCCTGGAACTCTGTGAACGGCTGCTGGCAGCACGCGAGAACCGCGAAGTGGTCTGGTTTTCCCGCAACAGCACCTTCGACCCGCAGCAGGGCTACTCCCAGCCCGACGAGTCCGCCCCGGCGCTGGTCAATATCGCCCCGCTCAGCGTTGCCGGGCGGCTCCGCGAGGGCCTGTTCGCGGACCACACGGTCATCCTCACCTCGGCCACCCTGGCGATCGGGTCCGCTTTCGAACCTGCTGCCGGCGGCCTGGGCCTGGTGGGTCCAGGCGCCCCGAGCTGGACCGGCGTCGACGTCGGCTCTCCGTTCGAATACCCCAAGCAGGGCATCCTGTACGTTGCCAAGCATCTGCCCAAGCCCGGCCGCGGCACGTCCCCGGAAGCGCTCGACGAACTCGAGAAGCTGATCCGGGCCTCCGGCGGCGGGGCGCTGTGCCTTTTCTCGTCGCGGCGCGCCGCCGAGGACGCTGCCGAGGCCTTGCGGCCACGGCTGGACATGAGCATCCTCTGCCAGGGGGATTCCACCATGACGGCGCTGGTGAAGCAGTTCGCCGACGAGCCGGACACCTGCCTCTTCGGCACCATGTCCCTGTGGCAGGGCGTCGACGTGCCGGGGACCTCCTGCCGCCTCGTAGTGATCGACCGGATCCCGTTCCCGCGGCCCGACGATCCCCTGATGACGGCGCGGTCCCGGGCCGTGGCCCAGGCCGGCGGCAACGGCTTCATGAGTGTTTCCGCGACCCACGCTGCCATCCGTCTGGCCCAGGGCGCGGGCCGACTGATCCGCACGACGACGGACAAGGGTGTGGTGGCTGTGCTGGACTCGCGGCTGTCCACCGAACGCTACGGGGGATTCCTCCGCGCCGCCCTGCCGCCGTTCTGGCCCACCACGGACCCCGCCATCGCCGTCGCGGCTCTGGAGCGGCTCGCGAAGGAATCAGGGCAGCCCGCCACGTAGCCCCGCCGGGTTGGGACCCTGCCGGGACATGTGACCGGGCCGGGATGCGGGTCCCCGCGGCGTCCGCGGATTTTCCGGGACCCTGCCGCCGCCGGGGTGCCAGTAACCGGGAGGAACGCGAAAGGCCCCGTCCGGCGTGAACTGGTCAACGCCGGCGGGGCCGTGTTCGCAGGGACTGGGCAGCTCTGAGCTGCCGGGAGGTTCAGTCCTAGAGGGAGCGCAGCACCGAGACGACTTTGCCCATAATGACGGCATGATCGCCGAGGATGGGCTCGTACTGGGTATTCTGCGGCAGCAGCCAGGTGTGGCCGTCACGCTGGCGGAAGGTCTTCACTGTTGCCTCGTCATCCAGCAGGGCGGCCACAATGTCACCATTGACAGCATCGCCCTGCCTGCGCACCACCACCCAGTCACCGTCGCAGATGGCCGCATCGATCATCGAGTCACCGGCGACCTTGAGCATAAAGAGCTCGCCGTGGCCCACCAGCTGGCGGGGCAGGGGCATAACGTCCTCAACCACCTGGTCGGCCAGGATCGGTCCGCCCGCGGCGATCCGGCCCACCAACGGCACCATGGCGGTATCCGTGGCACTGGCCAGCTCCGAAACAGACAAGCCGCCGACACTGCGCAGGCCGCTGGACTTCTCGACGCCTGAAATTTTCGCGGTTCCCTCATCGAGGGTCAACGGCATCAGCACTTCCATGGCCCGAGGGCGCTTGGGATCACGCCGCAAGTAGCCGAGCTTCTCGAGCTGCGAAAGCTGGTGGGTCACGCTGGAAAGGCTCGCGAGGCCCACCGTGTCGCCGATTTCGCGCATGGACGGCGGGTACCCGTTGTCCGTCACGGAGCGCTGGATGGTCTCCAGAATCTTCTTTTGCCGGACGGTAAGGCTCTTGGGTGGCCGGGCTGCCTGCGGGCTCCGCTGGGTGGCCCTGCCGCCAGTGGCTTGTGCTGCCATGTTCGCCAACGCCTTTCCGTTCCGCCCGGCCGCTGTGGCTGCAGCTGCCGGGAACTTCCGGCCTGAAATGTCAGACCCTGCTGATCAACTGCAGAAGTGGTTGTTCTTTGACTCAAACGTAGGCCAGCCACACAGCTTTTTCAAACATTTGTTCTAGCGAGTCTCGACAATGTTCGTCAATAAGTGCTAAAACAGAACTAGCAAGATTCGAATATGTGTTCTAGTTTGGCGCAGTTCGGTTGGAACAGGTTATTCGTCTCTTTGTTCGAAGGTCAGGCCGGTTGGCGGCGGGTACGTGGAGTACGCCGGGCGGCACAGTATGGTCCAGGAGGGCTCAGTTCATGTCAGCATCAAGCGCGTTTCACGACACTTTCGGCCGCGACTCATTCGGCGACTATGGCCGGCCCGGCACCGGCAGCGGCACAGGTCAGCCCGGCCAGTCCGGCCCCAGCGGTCGTGCCGAACAGGCAAAGCAGGCGCCGCTTAAGCTCACCCGGCGGGGGCGCTTCGTCTTCATTGGGGTGCCGCTCATCCTGCTGGCCGCACTGGTTCTCTCCTTCAGCGGATTCCTCAACGCCCCGGCAAAGGCGGCGGACTCTGCCGCCGAGCTGTCGTTGACACCCACAGTCTCGGTAACGGTGCAGCCCGGCGAATCCTTGTGGGCCATCGCCGAGGCAGTGGCGCCCGAGCGCGATCCCCGCGACGTCGTCGCCGACATCATCCAGCTGAACAACCTCGAGGCCGCCCGCGTCGTGCCGGGCCAGGCGCTCTTCATTCCGTCCAACTAGTTCGTTCCGGCCAGGCAGCTCCATCCAGATAGCTCAGGGGTCCCGTCGCTTGAGGGTCTCGAGGCGTTCCGCAGGGCGCCGACAGCCCCGCAAAGCGTCACAGTTTCCGGGCCCGCCGCGAACTCACTTAAACTGGACAAGTGACTGACCAGTTAGAGCGCCTGAACCGACTTCCCCTCCGGACCAACCTGCGGGGCCTGACCCCCTACGGGGCACCGCAGCTGGACGTCCCCATCCTGCTCAACGTCAACGAGAACACCCACGGCGTCCCGGCCGACGTCCTCGCGGCCATCTCCGACGCCGTCACCATTGCCGCCGCCGGACTGAACCGCTATCCGGACCGCGAATTCACGGAACTGCGGGAGGCGCTGGCCGAATACCTCGGGCACGGACTGGCCGCGGACAACATCTGGGCCGCGAACGGCTCCAACGAGGTTCTCCAGCAGATCCTCCAGGCCTTCGGCGGTCCCGGCCGCACCGCCCTTGGTTTCCCTCCCACATACTCCATGTACCCGCTGCTGGCTTCCGGCACGGACACCGGGTACATCGCCGGGATCCGCGCCGATGACTACGGGCTCAGTGCCGAGTCGGCCGCCCGGCAGGTCCGCGAACTCCAGCCGAACATCGTGTTCCTCTGCTCCCCGAACAACCCCACCGGCACCGGGCTTGGCCTGGACGTCGTCGAGGCTGTCTACGAGGCCGGCGAGGCCAGCCAGACCATCGTTATCGTCGATGAGGCCTACCACGAGTTCGCCCACAACGGCACGCCCAGCGCGCTGACGCTGCTGCCCGGCCGGGAACGGCTGATCGTTTCGCGCACCATGAGCAAGGCCTTCGCCCTGGCCGGAGCCCGTGTCGGCTACATGGCGGCAGCCCCGGAGGTCACCGACGCCCTGCGCCTGGTCCGGCTCCCGTACCACCTCTCGGCCATCACCCAGGCGACAGCCCTGGCCGCCCTGCACCACCGGGTCGCGCTGATGGCCGACGTCGAGGACATCAAGCGGCAGCGCGACAGGATCGTGGCCGAACTGCAGCGGATGGGCCTCAAGCCTGCCGCCTCCGACTCGAACTATGTCTTCTTCGGCGGTCTGGACAACCCGCACGAGGTCTGGCAGGAACTGCTGGATGCCGGGGTGCTCATCCGCGACGTCGGCATTCCCGGGCACCTTCGTGTCACCGCCGGGACTGAGACGGAAACCACAGCCTTCCTCGAAGCCCTCGAGCGGATCCTGGCCGGCCGCGCAGTGCAGCGCGCCTAGACTTAACCCAGGACATCCACCCTGCCCTGTTCGCCGGGCACCGTCGTCATCCAAAGGACACCCACATGAGCACCACCGGAACAACCGCTGCCGAGGGCCGGACCGCACGCATGGAACGGACCACCAGCGAGTCATCGGTGCTGGTCGAGATCAACCTGGACGGCACCGGCGTCTCGGACATCAGCACCTCGGTCCCGTTCTACGACCACATGCTGACGGCGCTGAGCAAGCACTCCCTGATCGACATGACGGTCAAGGCCACCGGCGACACACACATCGACGTCCACCACACGGTCGAGGACGTTGCGATCACCTTCGGCGAGGTCCTGCGCACCGCCCTCGGAAACAAGGCCGGGATCCGCCGCTTCGGCGAAGCCACAGTGCCCCTCGACGAAGCCCTCGCGCACGCCGTCGTCGATGTCTCCGGCCGCCCGTACCTCGTGCACGGCGGAGAACCGGCAGGCCAGGAGTACCACCTGATCGGCGGACACTTCACCGGTTCCCTCACCCGCCACGTCTTCGAGGCGATCACCCTGCACGCCGGCATCTGCCTGCACATGAACGTCACCGCCGGCCGGGACCCGCACCACATCGTCGAGGCCCAGTTCAAGGCCTTCGCCCGCGCCCTGCGCGCCGCCGTCGAACCGGACCCGCGCGTCGAGGGCATTCCCTCCACCAAGGGTGCGCTGTGACCGGCAAAGTGCTGAAGGACGGCGCCATCATCGACCCCGACGCCGGCGCGAAGCCGGCGTCGCCCGAGGGCAAGCCGACCGTCACGGTCCTCGACTACGGCTCCGGCAACGTCCGCTCCGCCGTCCGCGCCCTCGAGCGTGCCGGTGCCGAAGTGATCCTCAGTTCCAAGCCGCAGGACGTGCTCAACGCCGACGGCCTCGTGGTGCCCGGCGTCGGTGCGTTCGAAACGGTGATGCGCGAGCTCAAAGCCGTCGACGGGATCCGCATGATCGGCCGCCGCGTGGCCGGCGGCCGGCCGGTCCTGGCCATCTGCGTCGGCCTCCAGGTCCTGTTCGAGGCCGGCGTCGAGCACGGCACCGAAGCCGAAGGAATGGGGGAGTGGCCCGGGAAGGTCGAACTCCTTCCCGCCGATGTCGTGCCGCACATGGGCTGGAACACCGTATCCGTCCCGGAAGGCTCCAAGCTGTTCGCCGGCGTCGAAGACGAACGCTTCTACTTTGTGCACTCCTACGGGGTCCAGCAGTGGGACTTCGACGTCATCCAGCCGCGGATGGCGGCGCCCCTGGTCACCTGGTCCGAGCACGGTGCCCCGTTCATCGCGGCCGTGGAAAACGGCCCGCTGTGCGCCACACAGTTCCACCCCGAAAAGTCCGGCGACGCCGGGGCGCACCTGCTGCGCAACTGGGTTGAGAGCCTGCGGGACCGCTCCCGGGCCGCGGAATCAGCGGCCCCGGACTCAGTGCGCGCAGAAGCCGTGCCGTCCGACGCCACTCTGTCCGACGCCGCCCCGGAAGCCGGGACCGCCTAGATGTGGTCCATCGTGCTGATGGGCCTCGCCGGGCTGCTCGTCGGCGGAGCGCTGTCCTTCCGCCAGCAGAAGAGCCCGCGCTGGGTCCAGATCGTGTTTTACGTCCTGGCCGGGATGGCGCTGCTGGCCGCCTACCTCCTGACCCTGCCTGCCGCCTGACCACCCGCAGCGCCCCGACCACCTGCCGTCCCTGAAGAGCTGAGGATCCACGATGACCACCGAAACCCCGCTGCCCGTGCTCGAGCTGCTGCCCGCCGTCGACGTCGTCAACGGCCAGGCCGTGCGCCTCGTCCAGGGCGAGGCCGGCAGCGAGACGAGCTACGGCACGCCGCTGGAGGCTGCACTCAACTGGCAGCAGCAGGGCGCCGAATGGGTCCACCTCGTGGACCTCGACGCCGCCTTCGGCAGGGGCTCCAACGCCGAACTGCTGCGCGAAGTGGTCGGCCGGCTGGACATCAAGGTGGAACTGTCCGGCGGCCTGCGCGACGACGAGTCCCTCGAGAAGGCACTGGACCTGGGCGTGGCCCGCGTGAACCTGGGCACCGCGGCACTGGAGAACCCAGAGTGGACCGCCCGGGTGATCGAGCGCTTCGGCGACAAGATCGCCGTCGGGCTGGACGTCCGCGGCACCACGCTGGCCGGCCGCGGCTGGACCAAGGAAGGCGGCGACCTCTGGGAGGTCCTCGGACGCCTCGAGGAGGCCGGTTGCTCCCGCTACGTCGTCACCGACGTCACCAAGGACGGCACCCTCCAGGGCCCTAACGTCGAACTGCTGCGCCAGATGGTGGAAAAGACCGGCAAACCCGTCGTCGCCTCAGGCGGGATCTCCAGCCTCGAGGACCTCAAGGTCCTGCGTTCCCTCGTGCCGCTCGGCGTCGAAGGCGCCATCGTCGGCAAGGCCCTCTACAACGGCAACTTCACGCTGCCCGAGGCCCTCGACGTCGCCGGCCGCCGCTAGGAAAGCCCGCAGCATGGAGCACCGGCCCACGGGCGGCAACGCAGCTGACAACCACGTCCCAACACGCCAGTTGCCCGGACACATCGCCGCAGCCCTGGCGGGCGCCGGGGGAGCGACCGACTCTGCGGGCCAACCGTGGGCGGGGCGCAGTCTGTCCGGCGAGGACGCTACGATCCACAACTTCGAGGACGACGACGGCACCCCCGAGGCCGGCTACCTCGCCGCGCTGGCTGCCCTCGAAGCGGGCGACGGCGATGAGGCTGCGGTGGTGGCATCGCTCGCTACGGCGCGGGTGTTTGTGCCGATCATCGCCACACTCGCCGAAGAAGGCGAAGGTGCCGGCGGCCTGCACTCCGACAAGCAGGCGGACATGGCGCTCGTAACCCTCAAGGCCCCCGACGGCCGGACAGCGATGCCCGTCTTCACCTCTGCGGCTTCACTCGAGGCCTGGCATCCCGAGGCGCGCCCGGTAGCCGTATACGCGGCCCGCGCTGCACTCTCCGCGGTCGCCGAGGGGGCGGAACTGCTCGTGCTCGACCCCGGGTCCGCTATCACCTTTGTGGTGCGCCGGCCCGCGGTGTGGGCCCTTGCCCAGCAGCGGGACTGGACGCCGTCGTACGCTGATCCCGAGCTCGCCCGGAACCTCGGCGAGGCCGCAGTTGGCTTTCCCGCGGTCCGCCGTGTTGAAATTCATCGGGGCGGGGGAGTTGCCGCGGTTACGGCCGAGGGAAGGCAGCTCCCGGGCGGAGGCTCCGGCCCGGAGCTCCGCGTGGTGCTCTACCTTGAAGACGGACTCGACGCCGCCGGCGTCCAGTCCATCGTGTCCGGCCTCAACAACGCCTGGGCACGGAATGAAATATTTGCTGAGCGGGTTGACTCGATCGAGGTCAAATTGCAGCGCGCAGCACAGTAGCTGACGGTCGGCCGGGGACATCCTGGGTGCTGCCGGGGGCAGTACCAGAAGGAAATAGTTTCGTGAACTTCGCGCTTTACCGGGATCTGCTGGCCGTCCGGCCCATCAGGCGGCTCCTGCTGGTCGGGATGGTTGCCCGCATACCGCACTCCGCGGCCGGGGTCCTCCTGACCCTGCACATTGTCCTGACCCTCGGCCAGGGCTACGCCGCCGCCGGCGCCGCCGCCGCCGTGATGACCATCGGCATCGCCGTTGGCGCACCCTGGCGCGGCCGGCGCGTTGACACCGTCGGCCTGCGGCGGGCGCTCATCCCGTCCGTCATCTCCGAAGCCGTCATCTGGTCCGTTGTGCCGCACGTGTCCTACGAGGTCCTGCTGCCGCTGGTCTTCGTGGGCGGCCTGCTGACGCTGCCCATCTTCAGCGTGGTGCGCCAGTCCCTCGGCGTCCTCGCCACAGGTGAGCAGCGGCGCACGGCGTTCGCCCTCGACGCCATCTCCACCGAACTGGTCTTTATGATCGGCCCCGCGGCCGGCGCGCTCGTCGCCACGGCCGGGTTCTCGGTCCTGGGACTGACCATCATTGGCATCGCCACCTCGGTGTCCGGACTCTTCCTGATGTGGTTCAACCCGCCGACCCGCAGCGCCGAGCCTGTCCCTGGGTCTGAACCAGCGTCCGACGCCGAGTCCGATGCGGCGTTTGAGGCAGGCCAGCAGGAGGGCGCCGAAGTCGCCGTCGTCGCCGCTGCCCCGGCCCACCTGCAGGAAGCCGCCGCCGAGCTCGCCCCGCTGGCCGCCGCCGGGGAAAGGCGCCAGCAACGCGCCGGGCTGCGGCAGAAGGTCGTCCACAACTTCGCCTGGTTCACGTCAGCCGTGGCCGCCGTCTTCGCCGTCGCGGCCGGGGCCGGCATGGTCCTCAGCGGCACCGACGTCGGAATTGTGGCCGCCCTCGAATCCGGCGGGCACCAGGCCGAGATCGGGCTGGTGTTCCTCTTCTGGTGCGCGGCCTCGGTGGTCGGCGGCCTCATCTACGGCGCCATGCACCGGCCCATCTCACCGATCCTGCTGCTGCTGGGCATGTCTGCGCTGACCATTCCGATGGCGTTTGCGCAGGACACCTGGACCCTGTGCCTGCTCTCGCTCCTGCCGGGCCTGCTGTGCGCGCCCGTGCTGTCGGCAGCCTCCGAAAAGGTCGCCGAACTCGTCGATGAGCGGCGCCGCGGCGAAGCGATGGGCTGGTACGGCTCGGCCCTCACCGGGGGTGTGGCCCTCGGGGCGCCACTCGCCGGGGTCTTCATCGACGGCGTGGGCCCCTGGGCCGGATTCGTGGCCGTGGGGCTGGGCGGCGTCGTGCTGTGCCTCGTGGGGCTCGCGCTGCAGCACCTACGCCGGCGGCGGCTCGCCGCAGCCTGAGGCAACCGGGGGCCTCGCCGCCGGCACCCGTAACGCCACGGGCGTTAACGACGGCGGCGGCGGACTGACCGAAGTGGTCCGTCCGCCGCCGCGTTGTAGCTTGTGCCGCGTTGTAACTGGGGTTGGGGTCTAGTTGACCGGGCCGGTGTACTTCTCGCCCGGGCCCTTGCCGGGAGCGTCCGGAAGGATGGACTCCTCGCGGAAGGCCAACTGGAGGGACCGCAGTCCGTCGCGCAACGGTCCGGCGTGCTGGGAACCGATCTCGGGAGCCGCGGCAGTGACCAAGCCGGCAAGGGCCGTGATCAGCTTGCGGGCCTCGTCCAGGTCCTTGAGCTCCTCGGCGTTCTCCTCGGCGGCGAGGCCAAGCTTCACGGCGGCGGCGCTCATGAGGTGCACGGCAGCGGTGGTGATGACCTCGATCGCGGGCACCTCGGAGATGTCCCGGATCTGCTGTGAAACGTCGCCCTGGGTGCTGGCGGGCTCGTAAACGTGTGAATTACTGTCTGAAGTGCTCATGCTGGTAAGCTTGTCACAGACCGACTGATTGTCGTTATTTCGTTCCGGATTCAGATCTAGCTTTAGATTGACCGGAGCGTTATGACAGCCGGAACCCGTCTGCAGCCAACATGCTAGCCATGCAGGTGCGCCGGACGGGATTTCTTCTGTAGAATCGACTTTCAGTTTGCAAGCGGAGTTCTCTCCCACCCGCGTCAGCCGCTCTCCTTCGGGAAGCTTCGGAAGAAGCAAGGTTGCCGGGTACCTGGTCGGGCATTCTTCCCGGGCGCCAGCCCTGGCAGGATGCATGCCGCCTCACGCGAGGCAGGTAGTTCCGATCTTCGAGGCCTTCGATTGCTCCGGCAATTGGGGGCCTTCTCTTTTTGCCGGTGGAATACCCCTCACGAACACAGGAGCTTTAACATTAGCGAGCCAAGAATCAATGAGCGTATCCGCGTCCCCGAGGTGCGGCTGGTCGGCCCTGCAGGCGAGCAAGTAGGCGTTGTCCGTATTGAGGATGCCCTGCGTTTGGCTGCCGAGTCCGATCTTGATCTCGTTGAAGTTGCACCGCAGGCCAAGCCTCCGGTGTGCAAGCTGATGGACTTCGGCAAGTACAAGTACGAAGCCGCGGTCAAGGCACGCGAAGCCCGGAAGAACCAGACCAACACGGTTCTGAAGGAAATCCGCTTCCGCCTGAAGATCGACACCCACGACTACGAGACGAAGCGCGGCCACGCGCTCCGCTTTCTCGGTGCCGGTGACAAGGTCAAGGCCATGATCCAGTTCCGCGGCCGTGAGCAGCAGCGCCCCGAGATGGGCATCCGCTTGCTCCAGCGCTTCGCCGAGGACGTCTCCGAAGTCGGCGTCGTGGAGTCCAGCCCGCGCATCGATGGCCGCAACATGGTCATGGTGGTCGGCCCCCTGAAGAACAAGGCCGAAGCCAAGGCAGAGGCCCGCCGCGCATCGCAGCGTGCGGAAGCCAAGGCCGAGAACGAAGCCAAGGCTTCCGGTGGAGGCCGCGTTGACACGTCCGGCCCCGAGGCGCCCCTGACGCAGTCGCTGGCCGACCTGCTGCCGGAGGGCTACCAGGTCCGGACTGAGGCGCCCGAGGCTGAGGTAACCGTAACGGAAGCTCCCGCCGCGGAAGCCGCCGTCGAGGCCTCGGCCGAAACGGTTGAGGCCGATAAGGCTGAAGCCGCGGAGGCCAAGGTCGAGGAAGCCCCGGCTCAGAAGGCTCCCGTCGAGGCAGCGCCGAAGCAGGAGGCCGCCAAGGCTCCGAAGGCCGCTCCGAAGCGCGAAGCCCCCAAGGCCGAGGCTCCGAAGGCCGCTGCCAGGCCGGCAGCAGCCAAGGCGCCCGCAGCGCCCAAGGCCGCCGCCAAGGCTCCGGAAGCCGCGAAGGCTCCCGAGGCTGAAAAGGCCGCTCCGGCGGCAGCACCGAAGCCGGTTGCTGCTCCGAAGCCGGTACCGCGTCCCGCGGCGCCGAAGCCTGCTGCAAGGCCGGCTGCCCCGAAGGCCGCCGCCAAGCCGGCAGCCAAGAAGACCAACTAGTTCAGGGCTGCCGGACAGCAATGTCCGGCAGCAAGCAACCAGCATGCCGCCCGCAGGGGCGGCTGCACGAAAGACTGCAGGCCTTGTCTGCGGATACGTAAGGAGATCGGTTCCCATGCCGAAGATGAAGACCCACAGTGGTGCTAAGAAGCGCTTCAAGCTGACCGGCAGCGGCAAGCTGCGCCGCCAGCAGGCCAACCGCCGCCACTACCTCGAGCACAAGTCCTCCAGGCTGACCCGCCGCCTCGCCGGCGACAAGATCGTCTTCAAGGGCGACGCCAAGGTCATCCGGAAGATGCTCGGCATCTAAGTTCCAAGTTCTCTGACTGTCTGCCACCTGGCGGCAGTCAACTACCAAAAAGGCTTCTCAGGCCAGCCGGTTGATCCGGCAGTAGATGCTTGGGATCAGATTTTCGAAGGAGTACGCACGTGGCACGTGTGAAGAGGGCGGTCAACGCCCACAAGAAGCGCCGGGTTATTCTTGAGCGCGCAAAGGGCTACCGTGGACAGCGTTCACGCCTGTACCGCAAGGCCAAAGAGCAGCTGCTGCACTCGTTTGTGTACAGCTACGGCGACCGCAAGAAGAAGAAGGGCGACTTCCGTCGCCTCTGGATCCAGCGCATCAACGCTGCATCCCGCGCCAACGGCCTGACCTACAACCGTCTGATCCAGGGCCTCAAGGCCGCTGAGGTCGAGGTTGACCGCCGTATGCTGGCCGAGCTTGCCGTTTCCGACGCCAACGCCTTCGCCGCGCTGGTCAAGATCGCCAAGGACTCGCTGCCCGCCGACACGTCCGCTCCGGCCGTCCAGGCTGAGGCTGCACCGGCCGCGAAGAAGCCGGCCGCCAAGAAGGCTCCCGCCAAGAAGCCGGCCGCCAAGAAGGCCGCCGCTGACGAGGCTGCCAAGTAATACCCCGAACCACGTCGTTCAAGAACCGGCCGCGAAAGCTACTAAGGTTCTTATATGAACGAAACCGGGCGCCCGCAAGACTTTGTACTTTCCAATCCTCGAGCTGATCGGGTGAGGAAGGTGGCACAGCTTGCCGGGCGCCCGGCGCGTTTAAAGCGCCGCGAGTTCCTGGCCGAGGGGCCGCAGGCGGTCCGGGAAGCCCTTGTGCTGCACCAGAAGAGGGTTGCCGCGGGGGAGTCCGGCGTCGTCTATGAGGTCTACGCGAGCGAGTCGTGCCTGGACCGGCACCCGGATCTGGAGGCCCTTGCGGAGGGCACCACCGCCTACCTCGCCACCGACGAGGTGCTCGCCGCGATGGCGGACACGGTCACCCCGCAGGGCATTCTCGCCGTCTGCGGCTTCCTGGATGTGAGCCTAGATCAGGTGCTCGACGCCGGTCCTCGGCTGATTGCCGTGCTCTGCCAGGTCCGGGACCCCGGCAATGCCGGCACCGTGCTCCGGGCGGCCGACGCGGCCGGAGCGGACGCCGTCATCCTGACCGCCTCCAGCGTCGACATCTACAACCCCAAGGCCGTCCGCTCGACGGCGGGATCCCTCTTCCACCTGCCCGTGGTGCTCGGCGTCGACGTCGATGAACTGGCGGCCCGGTGCAAGGAACGCGGAATCGGAGTCCTCGCCGCGGACGGCCAGGGCCAGCTGAACCTCGATGCTTTGCAGGACCAGAACGCTGCGCGCCGGCTCGGTGCAGCCTCGACGGGTTCGGAGTACGCCCTGGAGAGCCCCACGGCGTGGCTTTTCGGGAACGAGGCGCAGGGCCTCTCCGAGGAAGAGCTCGCCCTGGCGGACCACCGGGTGGCTGTGCCCGTCTACGGGGCGGCTGAGAGCCTCAACCTGGGCACGGCGGCCACTGTCTGCCTCTATGCCAGCGCCCGCTCGCAGCAGGACGGCGGAGCCCCGCGAGGGTAGATCCGCGCGGGCCGGACCGGTGCAGACGGGCGGGCCGGCAGCCGGACGCGGAAGGGCGCAAAAAAAATACGGCGGGGGTCCACCGAAAGGTGGGCTCCCGCCGTCGTATCCCGGCGGTCAGGTCGTGGTCTTGTTGCGTCCTGTGATGGCGCCGTAGACAAGGGCAACCACGAGGCCGCCGACAATGGCAAGAAGCCAGGAACCGAGGTTCCAGAATTCCATCTTGCCGCCGCCGAACAGCAGGTCGCCGATCCAGCCGCCGACAACTGCGCCGACAACACCGAGCACGAGGCTGGTCACCCAGCCGCCTCCGACCCTGCCAGGCATGACTGCCTTTACTATTGCACCTACTATGAGTCCGAGAATGATCCAGCCTAGAAAGCCCATTGCTCCTCCTACATATTCGTCGGCATCCAAATAGTGGATTCCGATTATGGCTTCAAGCTAACATAGGCCGGTTTGCTTGTCAGCAGGCTCACACCCAATCGTTACTTGCCCGGTGACCTGCGCCGTTGCGGGTGGAAGCCGGGTTCATGCCGGGTCCACGCCGGGCGCTGCCGGGCGCCGCCGGCGTCTGGTGCGGCGCTGGTGCGGTGCTGTTTTTTCGGTCCTCTCTGCTGTGCCGCCGGTGATGAGCTGCGCACTGCTTTGCCGGGGCGATAACGGGTACCGTGTCTCTTGTGGGCACAGGCACGGGCCGGAGCCCACCACCGGCTCGAACCCCTAAGGAGAAGCTCCCTTGGCTGCAAACGGCGGTACTAAGGCGATTGTTGCGGCGCTGGCCGCGAACCTGACGATTGCCGCGCTGAAATTCGTCGCCTACTTCCTGACGCTTTCCTCATCGATGCTGGCCGAAGCGATCCACTCACTCGCGGACTCCGGCAACCAGCTCCTGCTGCTGGTGGGCGGCAAACGGGCGAAGCGGGCGGCGAGCCCGGAGCATCCCTTCGGCTACGGACGCGAGCGCTACATCTACGCCTTTATCGTCTCGATCGTGCTGTTCAGCGTCGGCGGCCTCTTCGCCCTGTATGAAGCGTGGGGAAAGCTCCAAGACCCCCACGCCATCGAGGGGGCGTTCTGGTGGGTCCCGCTCGCCGTACTCATCGGCGCCATCATCGCCGAGTCCTTCTCATTCCGGACCGCGATCACCGAATCCAACCCCATCCGCGGCAAGCAGAGCTGGGTCAAGTTCGTCCGCAGTGCCAAACAGCCGGAGCTGCCGGTCATCCTCCTCGAGGATTTCGGCGCCCTCGTGGGCCTGGCCTTCGCCCTCTTCGGCGTGAGCCTGACGCTCATCACCGGGAACGGCGTCTGGGACGCCCTGGGCACGGCGATGATCGGGTTCCTGCTCGTGGCTATCGCCGCCGTGCTGGCCGTGGAAACGAAGTCCCTGCTGCTCGGCGAATCCGCAACGAAGGACGACGTCGTCAAGATCCGGGCGGCCATCGAGTCCGATGGCACTTCGATCATCCACCTCAAGACCCTGCACCTGGGCCCGGAAGAACTGCTGGTTGCTGCCAAGATCAGCATCGGCCGCTCGGAGACGGGCCAGGAAATCGCCAAGGCGATCGACGACGCCGAGACCCGGATCCGCGAGGCTGTGCCGATCGCCCGGGTCATCTACCTGGAGCCGGATGTTCAGCGCGTCAGTGCGCCATAACCGGAGGCTGGGCCCGCCGTTAGGGCGACCAACAGTTCTGAAGGGGCCGCCGGTCCGGCAGCCGCCACGCGGCTATCGGACCAGCGGCCTCTTGCGTTCCACGAGTCCGCTGATGACGGCGACGCCGAGGCCCAGGAGGGCCAGTACGGCCCCGACGAGGGCGGGCGCGACGTAGCCCCAGCCCCACGCGATGACGAGGCCGCCGAGGAAGGCGCCGAGGGCGTTGGCCACGTTGAGGGCCGCGTGGTTGAGCGAGGAGGCCAGCGAGGGCGCATCCGGTGAAGCATCAAGCAGCCGGGTCTGCAGGGCCGGGACCAGCAGGGAACCGGCGCCGCCGACGACGAAGACCATGACATAGGCGGACCACGGCCAGTGCACAGCCACGGCATAGACCACGAGTGCCACGGCAATGCCGGGCAGCACCCAGTAGATGGTGCCCATCACGGACTTGTCAGCGATCCGGCCGCCGACGATGTTGCCGGCCACCATGCCCAGCCCGTACAGCGCGACGACGAGCGGGAGCCAGGCGGCGGGAATGCCCGCCACGGAGGTCATCGTGTGCGCAATGTACGTGTACGTGGCGAAGAAACCGCCGAAGCCGACGATGCCGATCAGGATTGCCAGCCAGACCTGAAGCCGCTTGAGGGCGCCCAGTTCGCGGCGGAAGCTGGCATCGGCGTGGGGTTTCTGGAACGGGACGAATTTCCAGAGCATCACCAGGGTGAGGAGGCCGATCACGCCTACCAGCAGGAAGAGCAGCCGCCAGCCGTACGTCTGGCCCAGCCAGGTGCCGAACGGGACGCCGATGACGTTGGAGACGGTCAGGCCGGCCATGACCATCGAGATGGCCCAGCCGCGTTTGGTCGGAGCGACCAGTGACGCCGCGATCACGGCCGCGACGCCGAAGAACGCCCCGTGCGGCAGGCCCGCGGCGAAGCGGGACACGAGCATGGTGCCGTAGTCCGGGGCGATGAACGACGTCAGGTTCGCGATGCTGAAGAACAGCATGAGCCCCAGGGCAAGGTACTTGCGCGGCATTTTGGCGCCGACGGCGGCCAGCAGCGGGGCCCCGATCACGACGCCGAGCGCATAGGCGGAGATCAGGTGTCCCGCTTCCGGGGTGCTGATGTTGAGCCCCTGCTCCACCTCCTTGAGCAGGCCCATCATGGTGAACTCCGTGGTGCCGATGCCGAATCCGCCCATGGCGAGGGCAAGGATGGCGAGGGCAAGGTGCCGGGTGCCGGTCTTGGGCGTGGCCGGGGCTTGTGTGGTGGTTGTCATTCGTCTGCTTTTCGGGAACGTTCCCGGCGGGAGCCAGGGGGATGCGGCAAATTAAATCTGATGTGTGGGTTGATTGCTGTAACGGGGCGGACGCGCTCGATATTCCGGGTACTCAGGACGGCGTCGGCCCATTCCATTGTCCCCTAACCCTGGGCCGCCCCTAGACTTGGAGGCGTGACTGGACTCATTGGCGTTGTCGGCGGAGCACTACTGGACTCTTTGGCCGAACCCGGCCGGCTGCTCGTGGCGCGGCGGACGGCGCCTCCTCACTTTGCCGGAATGTGGGAGTTCCCCGGCGGCAAGATCGAGACCGGGGAGACAGCCGAACAGGCCCTGCACCGCGAGCTGCTCGAAGAGCTTGGGGTGAGCGTCCGGCTCGGCGCCGAACTGGACAGCGGGTCCGCCGGCGGCTGGCCGCTGAACGAGCGCGCCGCCATGCGTGTTTGGTTCGCCGAACTCCGTGACGGCGATCCGCACCCGCTGCAGGACCACGATGAGCTGCGCTGGGTCAACCTCCGGAACCGCAACGAGGTGCTGGGCCTGCCCTGGATTCCGGCTGACCTGCCGATCGTCGAGGCGTTGCTGGACAGGCTTTCCGTGGCCGACTCCACGGCCGTGTCCGCGCACTGAACGGCTAGCTTGCGGGCCGCCGCGGCCCCACCTCTCGCCAAAGCGTGAAGCATGGAACTACGCTGAAGCGAATCGAGAGGAGCGGCCCGTGCAGGTCGGTGTCAGGCGGGAACAGTGTGCAGGCGAACGGCGGGTTGCGGCCACACCGGAGACGGTGCAGCAGCTCACCAACCTTGGTTTGAACGTGGCGGTGGAAACCAGCGCGGGCACCGAGGCCGGCTATGGCGACGCCGCTTTCGCAGCGGCCGGAGCATCGGTCGTTCCGGAGTTGAGCCCCGGTTCCCTGGATGTCCTGCTGCACGTCCGGCCGCTGGAACCGGAGACTGCCGCGGGCCTTCGGCCCGGCACCATCACCATCGGGTTCGCCTCCCCGGCGTCGGAACTGCCAACCGTGGACGCCCTCGCCGCTGCGGGTGTGACCTCGTTCGCGCTGGAGCTGGTCCCGCGCATCTCCCGGGCCCAGTCGATGGACGCGCTGAGTTCCCAATCGCTGGTCTCCGGCTACCGCGCCGTTCTGGAAGCGGCCATGCGCTATCCGAGGTTCTTCCCGCTCTACATGACGGCCGCCGGAACCATTCCGCCAGCCCGTGTGCTTGTCCTGGGCGCCGGCGTCGCCGGGTTGCAGGCGATTGGCACCGCGAAGCGCCTGGGGGCGAGGGTCTCCGCCAATGACATCCGGGCGGCCTCCGCCGACGAGGTCGCGTCCATGGGGGGAACCTTCATTCACCTGGACCTCGACACGGCGGCTGCCGCCGCGGAAGGCAGCGGCGGCTACGCCCGTGAGCTCGGCCAGGACCGGGCGCAACGCCAGCGCGCCCTGCTGGCCCCGCACGTCGCGGCGGCGGATGTCCTCATCACGACGGCGGCTATCCCCGGCCGCGCAGCCCCCTTACTCGTGACGACGGAGATGGTGGCTGGAATGCGGGCCGGTTCGGTCGTCGTCGACCTTGCGGCAGAGTCGGGCGGGAACGTGGAGGGCGTTATCGCGGGCCGGGACCTCCAGGTCCCGGTGGAGGGCGGGTCCGTGACCCTGGTGGGCCTGCAGGACGCCGCCTCGGCGATGCCTTCGGACGCGTCCCGGCTGTTCGCCAAGAATGTCGCGAACCTGCTGGCCCTGATGACAGCCGACGGCACGGTTGTTCCGGACTTCGACGACGAGGTTGTCGCCGGCGCCTGCCTCACCCACGGCGGCTGCGTTCTGCATGCCGCTACTGCCGAAGCATTGGAGGCCCTCAAGTGATGGATCCGATCACGCTGCTGACGGTGGTGGTGCTCGCGGTATTCGTGGGCTTCGAAGTCGTCTCCAAAGTGACAAGCAAGCTGCATACTCCGCTCATGTCCGGTGCCAACGCCATCCACGGCATCATCCTGGTGGGCGCCATCATCGTGGCCGGCCAGGCCGGCGACCCATGGTTGTTGACCATCGCCCTCATCGCCGTGGTTCTGGCGACCGCGAACCTGGTCGGCGGATTCGTCGTCACGGACCGGATGCTGGAGATGTTCGGCGGGCGGAAGCCCGCCCGGCCCGCCGCCGGTGCGGGGAAGGACGGCAAATGAACATCCTCGGCCCCTGGTGGACTGCCCTGTTCTACCTCGTGGCTGCGGTCTGCTTCATTCTCGCGCTGAAGGGATTGAGTTCTCCCCGGACAGCCCGGCGGGGCAACGCCATCGGAGCGGCCGGCGCGCTCGTGGCAGTGGTCACCGTGTTCCTCTCGGCCAAACTGGAGAACATCCCGCTGATCATTGCCGCGATCGCGGTTGGTTCCGCGGTGGCCGTCCCGGTGGCCAGGCGCGTGCAGATGACCCAGATGCCGCAACTGGTCGCGCTCTTCAATGGGGTCGGCGGCGGAGCCGCGGCGCTGGTGGCGGTACTGGAACTCGGCCACAGCGAAGACCCCTGGGTGCGGCTGGCCGTGGTGTTCACGATGCTGGTCGGTGCCGTGTCCTTCGCCGGCTCGGCTGTCACGGTGGGCAAGCTGCAGGAGCTGATCAGCACCCGGCCCCTGTTGTTCCCCGGGATGCCAGTGGTGATGGGTGCTGTGGTGCTGGGGGCGGTCGCAGCCGGAGGCTTCGTCGTGGCGACGGGTTCCACCGGCTGGGCAGTGGCGCTCATGGTGCTGGGCCTCGCGGCGGGACTCCTGCTGGTGCTGCCCGTCGGCGGGGCCGACGTGCCGATTGTGATTTCCCTGCTCAACGCGTTCACCGGCCTTGCGGTCGCAGCCTCCGGTATTGTGCTGGGCAATGTGCTCCTGCTGGTCGCCGGCACGCTGGTCGGGGCCAGCGGTACCATCCTGACCAAGGTGATGGCGTCCGCCATGGGCCGCGGTGTCGCCGGCATCATGTTCGGCGCCTTCCGGGGCGGCTCGACGGCGGGATCAACCGTGCAGAGCGACCGGCCGGTGCGCTCCTCCTCGCCCGAGGACGTGGCCGTACAGCTCGGCTATGCGCAGAGGGTGGTAATCGTCCCCGGTTACGGGCTTGCCGTGGCCCAGGGTCAGCACACGATCGCCGAGCTCGCCATTGCCCTGGCCGCCCGCGGCGTTGAGGTGGTCTTCGCCATCCACCCGGTGGCCGGGCGCATGCCGGGCCACATGAACGTGCTCCTCGCGGAGGCCAACGTTCCCTACGAGGCGCTGAAGGAGCTCGAGGAAGCCAACCCGGAGTTCCCGAACACCGACGTGGCGCTGATTGTGGGTGCCAACGACGTGGTCAATCCTGCGGCCAAGTCCACGCCAGGGGCGCCGATATACGGGATGCCGATCCTGGAGGTCGCGCAGGCCGGCCAGGTGGTGTTCCTCAAACGCTCCATGCGGCCGGGCTTCGCCGGGATCGAGAACGAGCTGCTGTTTGATCCCAAGACCACGCTCCTGTTTGGTGACGCCAAGGATTCCCTCACCCGGGTCCTGGGCGCCGTGAAGGCCCTCTAGCTGCAGTGTTGCTTGGCCAACTGCATGGTCCTCGCGTTCAGAACATTGCGTTCAGAACAGGGTGGGCTGCGCTGCCTCCGCGGTGTGGCTCCCGTGCCAGGCGCCGGCGAGGGCGGCCGGCCCGGGGATGCTGCCGGCGGGGTACTGCGCTTCCTCGTCCCTGGGATCGATGCTGTTGGGATCGTAGCTGACGGGGCCGGTGCTGTTGGGATCGTTGCTGCTTGGATCGCCGTCGAGGTCGCGGTGGCTGAAGCCCTGCGAGCCAGTGAAGCCGTGGCGGGCCTTGAAGTACCGGATGCGGCCCGACAGCCAGGCCCGGTACTCCTTGGAGGCGTAGGAACCCGTGCCGTACAGCCGGCGGTACTTTCCGGCGAGCTGGGGATGCTCCTTGGCGATCCACTGCATGAACCACTCCCGGGTTCCGGGCTTGAGGTAAAGGGCTCCCGCGGTCACACCGGTGGCGCCCGCCGCCGCCAGGGAGGCGAACAGGGAATCGAGGGCCTCGTCGCTGTCAGAGAGCCACGGCAGGATGGGCATGGCCATCACCCCGCAGGGCAGCCCCGCCTCCCGGAGCCGCGTGATCAGCTTCAAGCGCGCACGCGGACCGGGGGTGCCGGGCTCCACGGCTTCGGAGAGGCGCTCGTTCGTCATCGCCAGCGAGATGCCCACACCGACAGGCACCTGGGCTGCGGCATGCTTCAGCAACGGAATATCCCGGGCCAGCAGCGTGCCCTTGGTCAGGATCGACAGGGGAGTGCCGGAATCGGCCAGCGCCCCGATGATGCCCGGCATCAGCTGGTAGCGGCCCTCGGCCCGCTGGTAGGGATCCGTGTTGGTGCCCAGGGCCACGTGCTGCCGTCCCCACGACGGTTTGGCCAGTTCCCGGCGCAGGACCTCTGCGGCATTGATCTTCACCACCACCTGGCTGTCAAAGTCCAGCCCGGCGTCAAAGTCGAGGTACGTGTGGCTCTTCCGGGCGAAACAATAGACGCAGGCATGGCTGCAGCCGCGGTAGGGGTTGATGGTCCACTCGAACGGCATCCGGGAACCGGCGACCACTTTGTTGAGCACCGATTTGGCAGTGACCTCATGGAAAGTGACCCCGGCGAACTCGGGGGTGGTTACGGAGCGCACCAGCCCGATCAGGGGCAGCAGGGCATCCGTTGCAGGGGACTGGGCGCGCCCGCTCGTTTCTCCGGGTTCCCCGGCACCCGGGTCCCCGGTACTCGGGCCCTTGCCTGGGCCCTTGTCTCCGGGCGCCGGTTTGAGTGCTTGTGCGTCCCATCTCATGGCTCCATTCGAATATATGTTCGACTTTAAGTCAAGAGCCCGCGCCGCAGCGGAACCGCACGTTTCAGGACTGCGAAATGCCCGTCGGTTCCACAGACGGGCTGCATTGCTAGGCTGGGGCGATGATTCTCCTGACAGGGTTCGAACCGTTCGGCGGCGAGGGCACCAACCCGTCGTGGTCAGCCGCGCGGGAGGCCGCTGTCCGGCTCCGGGCCGAGGGGCTCGACGCGCAGGCTGTGGAGCTGCCCTGCGTCTTTGGCGACGCCATCCGTGTACTGGACGCTGCGCTGGAACGGTACCGCCCGGAGCTGGTGGTCTGCGCGGGCCAGGCCGGCGGGCGGGCCCGGATCTCGCTGGAGCGGATCGCGATCAACTGCGACGACGCGCGGATCCCGGACAATGCCGGCAACTCACCCGTAGACCTGCCCGTGGTCGACGGCGGACCCGCTGCCTACTTCAGCACCCTTCCGATCAAGGCGGCGCTCGCGGCCCTGCTGGCGGCCGGGATCCCGGCCGAGGTATCCCAGACCGCCGGCACCTACGTCTGCAACCACCTCTTCTACGGGCTGATGCACGCCCTGCGGCTTCGGCCCGGAACCCGGGGAGGCTTCGTCCACGTTCCATACGGGCCGGCCCAGCTGCCGCCGGGGAGCACCAGCCCGTCACTTCCGCTGGAGCAGCTGGCGGAGGCGCTCGCCGTCGTCGTCCGCAGTTCCCTGGCGACGACGGCGGACTTCAAGATCGCCGCCGGCGCGACGCACTAGGCCGGCCACGCACCAACCGGCCCTAAGCGCCGGTCCGTGTCTCCTGAGCGCCGCAGCCAGGTCAGGGGCTGAGCAGTGCGCGGCTGCTGGTCCGATTGATTTTTGGAGGGGGCGAAGGAAACCTGTTTTAGTCTTCTGTGGCGGCGGCATGAAGGCGATGATGAGGTTACCGACCTCCGCCGGCTCTCGATTTCGATCGGAGAAGCTCATGCTCAAGGCCCTGCTGTGCAAGCTGAATATTCAGCACGACTGGCATATTGAACACACTGACGATGGCGCCGTATATAAGCGCTGCAAACGTTGCGGGAAAGACGACGACAGCGGAGGCGGCGGTGCCGGTTCTTTTGGTGCCTGGGCAGGTCCGTCCGGGGGCTAGGGTGCCACGGGGCAGTCGCCGTCTCAGCCGAGCAGTTCCCACACGACGCCGACTGTGGCGCTGATGCTGGACTCGCCGGCCTCCACCGTGAGCGACTCCACTGCGGCGGCCCGCTGCATCTTCGCGACCGGGATGGGCGCCGCGTGGCCGGACTGCTGCTCGAGCGAGACCACGTTGCCCAGGGAAGCGCCGGCGAGTGACGCGAAGTGCCCGGCCGTGGTGAGGGCGTCCTGCCAGGCGGCTTCGCGGGCCCGGGCGGCGACGGCGGCAGGATCGGCGAAGCCGAGCTCCAGCCCGTTGAGCCGGACGTCGTTGCCGCCGGCTGCGACCGCGGCGGCGATGACCTCCGACGATGTTCCCAGTTCCCGGAGCCGGACACTCAGCGCGCTGGATGCCAGATAACCGGAGACGACCTGCCCCCGGCCCTCCTGCCAGTTCACCTCGGCGCGGACATTCAGGCCCGACGTCGTGATGTCCGGATTGGCGACGCCGAACCCGCGCAGTGCCGCGGTGATTGCGGCGGAGACCCGGCCCGCCTCGCCGTACGCCGCGCCGACGTCCTCCCGGCGGCACTCGACGCCGATCGAGAGGGTCAACAGGTCCGGGGCGGCTTCCGCGCTGCCGGATCCGGTGACTGAGATTGTCCTGGGGCTGTCGGTCATGTCATGCCTCGTTCCGTTGGGGATGTTCGGATCGTGTGCCGGGATCCCGTGCCCGGCTCCGGGTAGCCGCCGGCCTGCAGTCCGGCCCGGCGTTCGAAGAAATTACGCGAGCCGGGGTTGCCCGTCCGGAGCAGGGACCAGCCGGCGGCGAGGAAATACAACGGCAGGAAGGGCAGGCCCAGGCACCAGGCGTACTGGGTGCTGTGGCGCTCCTCGTGCCCCAGCAGCGCAGGGTTGGCCAGGACTTCCTCCGGCCCTGCGCGGTAGAGCACCACATTGCCCACCGTGAAGGCGGCGGCGTAGGGCAGCCGCCAGCGGTAGCCGGTGGCAATCAGCAGTCCCCGGGGTCCGCGGCTGACGGGTGAGCGGGCGCAGCCGGCCAGCAGCAACCCCAGCGGAGTTGTTGCATTCAGTACATTGGCCAGCTGCCGCAGCCGTTGTCCCGGCGTCATGAGGCCATGCTAGCCGGGCACCCCCGCCCTGCGGGATGGGAAACAGTGCTGGATAACTGGATTGCTGGATAGCTGGGTAGCACGGGAGCCGTGCGTGCGGGCAGGGCCGAAAACCGGGGGAGTGGAGGGTGAACGGGAGGTGGGCTGCGGGGCACCGTCACGTTCGGGCACCTGAGCCCGTTCAACTAGACTGAAAGGGAGTGCCCGCCGGAGCGATTTTTGGCGTGCCCTGTCCTTTGTCAACGCGCTGGTCCCTGAACCATTTCGAGGGTCCTGTGCCGTTGGCATGAACCGACTCGTAGCTAAGAACAGTAGATGACTGAAACTTTGCCGGGCGCCGGCGTCCCGAATCCCCTGGATGAAGCCGCCATCACCGCCGCCGTAGACCAGGCCGTTGCCGCCATCGCCGCCGCCTCCACGCTCGACGAACTCAAGGCCGTGCGCCTCGCGCACACCGGCGAGAAGTCAGCGCTGAGCCTGGCCAACCGTGAAATCGGCAGGCTGCCGAAGGACCAGAAAGCCGCGGCCGGCAAGCTCATGGGCTCCTCCCGCGGACGCGTCAACAAGGCGCTCGCGGACCGCACGGCCGAGCTCGAAGCCGAGAACGACGCCCGCATCCTGGTCGAGGAGACCGTCGACGTCACGGCGGCCCCGCGGCGCCGTCGTGCCGGTGCCCGACACCCGCTGTCCACCCTGCAGGAGCGCGTCGCGGACATCTTCGTCGGCATGGGCTGGGAGATCGCCGAAGGCCCCGAGGTCGAGTCGGAGTGGTTCAACTTCGACGCGCTGAACTTCAAGCCGGACCACCCGGCCCGCGAAATGCAGGACACCTTCTTCGTGGAGCCGCCCGAGGCGCACCTGCTGATGCGCACCCACACCTCGCCGGTGCAGGTCCGCTCCATGCTGGAACGCGATCTGCCCATCTACGTGCTGTGCCCCGGCAAGGTGTTCCGCACCGACGAACTCGACGCCACGCATACCCCGGTGTTCCACCAGTTCGAGGGCCTCGCCATCGACAAGAAGCTCAGCATGGCGGACCTCCGCGGCACCCTGGAGCACTTCGCGCGCCAGATGTTCGGCGACGAGGCCCAGATCCGGCTGCGCCCCAACTACTTCCCGTTCACGGAGCCTTCCGCCGAGCTGGACATCTGGCACCCCGGCGCCAAGGGCGGCCCCAGCTGGATCGAATGGGGCGGCTGCGGCATGGTCAACCCCAACGTGCTCCGCGCCGCCGGCATCGATCCGGACATCTATTCAGGTTTTGCCTTCGGCATGGGCATCGAGCGGACCCTTATGTTCCGCAACGAGGTCGGCGACATGCGCGACATGATCGAAGGCGACGTACGTTTCAGCGAGCACTTCGGGATGGAGATCTAACAGTGCGTATCCCCCTTTCCTGGCTGCGTGAATTCGCGCAGGTACCGGCCGGCGCAACGGCCGAAGACGTCATGGCGGACCTGGTCAAGGTCGGCTTTGAAGAAGAAGCGGTCCACCGGCCCACGGACGCCCTGCAGGGCCCCGTGGTGGTGGGCCAGGTCCTGAGCATCGTCAAGGAACCCCAGACCAACGGCAAGACCATTAACTGGTGCCAGGTCCGCGTGGTCCCCGAAGGACAGCAGCAGAGCCTCACCGGCGAGGGCATCGACCCCTCCGGTGTCCAGGGGATCATCTGCGGCGCCCACAACTTCGTGGAAGGCGACAAGGTGGTGGTCACCCTCCCCGGTGCCGTGCTGCCGGGCGACTTCCACATCTCCGCGCGGAAGACCTACGGGCACCTTTCCGCCGGCATGATCGCGTCCGTGCGCGAGCTCGGCATCGGCGAGGACCACGACGGCATCCTGGTGCTCTCCCGGATCGGGCTGGACCCGGAAATCGGCGCCGACGCCATGGAACTGCTGGATCTCTACGACCAGGCCGCCGAAATCAACGTCACCCCGGACCGCGGCTACGCGTTCTCGATCCGCGGTGTGGCCCGCGAGTACGCCCACGCCACCGGCACCTCCTTCACCGATCCGGCGTCGAAGGTCCAGGCTCCCGCGGCACTGGCCGGCGGCTACGGCGTCAAACTCAACGACGACGCCCCGATCTACGGCAAGCCCGGCTGTGACCGCTTTGTGGCCCGCACCGTCCGCGGCGTCGACGCCACCAAGCCGACGCCGCCGTGGATGTCTTCCCGGCTGCGGCTCGCCGGCATCCGCTCCATCTCCCTGCCGGTGGATATCTCCAACTACGTCATGCTCGAACTCGGGCAGCCCACTCACTGCTACGACCTGGACAAGCTCACGGGCGACATCGTGGTCCGCCGGGCCGTGGCCGGCGAAAAGATCACCACCCTGGACGAGAAGGTCCGGGCGCTCGACGTCGAGGACCTGCTGATCACCGACGGCTCCGGCGCGATCGGCATCGCCGGCGTGATGGGCGGCGCCGCGACCGAGGTCAGCGATTCGACGTCGAACGTCCTCGTTGAGGCGGCGCACTTCGACGAGGTGTCCATCGGACGCTCCCGCCGCCGCCACAAGCTGCCGTCCGAAGCCTCCAAGCGGTTCGAACGCGGAGTGGACTGGCACGTGGCCGGCACCGCCGCGCAGCGCGTCGTTGACCTTCTGGTCGAACTCGCCGGCGGCACCGCGGATGAGGCAGGGACCGACGTCGGGACCGCGCCGGACACCGTCACCGTCGAGCTGCCCGCAGCCTTCGCCGCGGAACGGATCGGCATCGACTTCACCGAGGAACAGATCGTCACCTCGCTTGAGGACCTGGGCGCCGTCGTGGTGAAGAACGACGGAGGCTACAACGTGACGGCCCCGAGCTGGCGCAATGACCTGGAAACCAAGGAGGACCTTTCCGAGGAGATCGCCCGGCTGGTCGGCTACGACCAGATCCCGGCGAGCCTTCCCGTGGCGCCTCCCGGCCGTGGCCTGACCCGGGTCCAGCAGCAGCGCCGGCGCCTGGTCCAGGCCCTGGCCGCCTCCGGACTTACCGAGGTCCTGGCCTACCCGTTCGTGTCCAAGGCCGCCAATGAAACCTTCGGCGTGTCCACGGAAGGAACGCCGCGCAAGGCCCTCAAGCTCGCCAACCCGATCAGCGAGGAGCACGGCTACCTGCGCACCTCGATCCTGCCCGGCCTGATCGACGCCGCCAAGCGCAACCACTCGCGCGGCTTCCGCGACCTGGCGCTGTTTGAGGCCGGCCTCGTGTTCCTGCCCGGCGACACGCTCGGCACCGCGTCGATCCCGCCGCTTGGCGTCAAGCCGGGCGATGAGGTCCTGGACGGCCTGTACGACGGCGTCCCGGACCAGCCGCTGTACGTCGCCGCCGTGCTCACCGGACACGACTCACCGGCCGCCGCAGCGCACACGCCCCGGGCGTGGGACTGGGCCGACGCGCTGGACATCGCCAGGACCGCCGGCGACGTGCTCGGCGTCGAGATCGTGATCAGCCAGGGGCAGCACCAGGCCTTCCACCCGGGACGGACCGCCCAGCTGGCGCTCCGCACCGGCGAGGTCCTGGGCTTCGCCGGCGAGCTGCACCCGAAGCTGCTGGCCGCGCACGACATGCCCGAGCGGTCGGTGGCGATCGAATTCAACGCGGACGCCCTCTTTGAGGCGGCCGCCGACGTGATCGTCGCCCGGCACATCTCCACGTACCCGGTAGCCACCCAGGACGTCGCCCTCGTGGTGCCGCAGGAGGTCCCGGCGGAAGAGGTGCTCGCGGCCCTGCGCGAAGGCGCCGGCGAACTGCTCGAAGACGTCGCACTCTTCGACGTGTACGCGGGCAAGGGCATCGAGGACGGCAAGAAGTCGCTGGCCTTCAGCCTGCGCTTCCGTGCCATGGACCGCACGCTGACCGCGGACGAGGCGTCCGCGGCCCGCGAGGGCGCCGTTGCCGTGGCCCACGAGCGCTTCGGAGCAGTCCAACGCTAAAGCAGCCGGGGCACAGGGGAACCCTCGCCGTCGCCGGAATCACCGTCCGGTCCGTTCGTCTTGCCGACGTCGGACCGGACGGTGAGGTCTTTCTCGGTGCCGCCGAACGCGCACGCGCCGCAGGCATCAAGGACCCGGGCGCCCGGCGGGACTTCCTGGCCGGCAGGATCGCGCTAAGGGAATTCGCCGCCGGAATCCTGGAAGTGCGCCCCGGGGAACTGACTGCCGCCTACACCTGCCCGGAGTGCGGGACGGGGCCGGAGCTTGACCACGGCCGGCCCGGCTACCTGCTTGGTGCTGCCCCCGCCGGTCTGCTTTTGAGCCATTCCCGCAGCCGTGGCTGGGCCCTGCTGGCCGCGGGTCACAGCCGTGCCGCGGGTGCGATCGGCGTCGATCTGGAGCACAGTTCAGGCGTCGTGTTCGAGGGGTTCGACGACGTCGCCCTCACCCCGGCGGAGCGGCAGCTGCTCGCGGCGCTGGCGCCGGAGGAGGCGATGCCTTGGCGGGCAGCCGCCTGGGCGCGCAAGGAAGCCCTGCTGAAGGCGCGCGGCACCGGGCTGCGGGTCGATCCGGCCACGGTTGAGGCCTTCGCGGAGCCCGCCGACGGCACTGCCGTCGTTGATCTGGACACGGTTGCCCTGGGCTTGCCGGCCGGCTTTGCCGCCGCGCTGGCCGTCGTGGGAAGTGTCTAACAGCGGCAAGCGGGCTGGTAGCCCCTCCGGTTAGCGCTTTTCCCGGTCGAGAGCCGGTGCCTGCCGGGGATGTTTTAGGGCACACTGGTGGCGTGAGCGGAATCCGGTGGGTGCTGCACGTCGATCTCGACCAGTTCATCGCGGCGGTCGAAGTGCTCCGGCGCCCGGAGCTTGCGGGCAAACCGATCATTGTCGGCGGTCGGGGCGACCCCACGGAACGAGCCGTCGTGTCGACTGCATCCTACGAGGCCAGGGCGTTTGGCGTGGGCTCCGGCATGCCGTTACGCATCGCGGCGCGGAAAGTGCCGGACGCCGTGATCCTGCCCGTCGACCACGAGGCCTACCTCGCGGCGTCGGAAACGGTGATGGCTACCTTGCGCGCGCAGCCCGGCGCCACCGTGCAGGTGCTGGGTTGGGATGAAGCCTTCGTTGGCATTGAGACAGAGGACCCGGAAGCTTACGCCCGGCAGGTGCAGGCCGCGGTCCTGGAGCAAACTCAGCTGCATTGCAGCGTGGGCATCGGCGACACCCTGGTCCGGGCCAAGGTCGCCACCGGTTTCGGCAAGCCGGCCGGCGTCTTCCGACTCACTGCCGGGAACTGGATCGACGTCATGGGAAGCCGGCCCACCAAGGACCTGTGGGGCGTCGGAACCAAAGTGTCGGGCCGGCTGGCCAAACTCGGCATCAATACCGTCGCCGAACTGGCCGCCTCCGACCCCCGGGACCTGGTCCCAGAATTCGGCCCCAGAATGGGTCCGTGGTACGCGGAGCTGGGCCGCGGTGACGGCACCAGCGTCGTGGACGACACCCCGTGGGTTGCCCGCGGGCACAGCCGGGAGACCACCTTCCAGCGGGACCTGACCGACCCGGCCCAGGTGGACGACGCCGTGCGGGAGCTGACGGCGCATGTCCTCGAAGATGTGGTGGCCGAAGGACGGCCCGTGATTGGACTGACCCTGAAGGTCCGCTACGCGCCGTTCCTCACCAAGACCCACGCGCGGAAGATCCCCGAGACCTTCGACCGGAACGAAATCCTCACGCGGGCCTTGGACCTCGCAGCCGGAATCGAAGCGGGCCGTCCCATCCGGCTCCTGGGCCTGCGGGCCGAGATGACAATGCCCGACGATGCCCGACAAGGACATACGCCGACGCGCGGCGGTTGGTGACGGCGTCGTTCGTCTGAAAAGTCGTCTCCGTCCCGTTTGGGAAACCTCAAAATGGGCGGCCGCGGGGATGATCTGTTCGAGTAGCCGTGCGGGTGTCAGTTCTTCTTCAGTTCCTCGGCGAGCATCACGATGATGCCGCTGGGGCCGCGGACGTAGGTGAGCTTGTAGACGTCCTTATAGGTCGCCACGCCGCGTAGCGGATAGCAGCCGTGCTTCGCAGCTACCTCAAGGGCTTTGTCTAGGTCGTCGACCGAGAAAGCCACGCGGTGCATACCGATCTCGTTGGGACGGGTGGGTTCCGATTCGATCGCTTCGGGGTGGATGTACTCGAAGAGTTCAAGCTGCCCGTGACCGTCCGGCGTTTGGAGCATCGCTATGTTGGCGTGGTTTCCATCAAGGCCGACGGCAGTGTCGGTCCACTCGCCACTGACCGTGTCACGGCCAACGACCGTGAGCCCGAGGTCGGTGAAAAAGGAAATCGTTGCTTCGAGGTCGCGAACCGCGATACCGACGTTCTCAAGTTTGATGGCCATGCGTTGAACCTACCAAGGCGGATCGGTTAGCTCCAGAGGCGGCAAGGCTGGCGCCCCTCGTCGGCGGCTTCCTCGAAGACCTCCTGCTCCTCAGCAGGTGGCCGGCCAAGCGTGGCTGCAGTTCAGCCGGCCGCCGGCAGCGGCGGCAGGGCCTCCTGGTACAGCCAAGGGTGCAGCAGCGACTCGGTATCGAGCCCGGTCGCGTGGTCCGCGGTGAGAATGAACTGCTGAGTAGAGACCGAGCCGTGACGGTTCTGGCTTGCCCAGTCGTGCAGCAGCGAGAAGAACGCCAGGTCTCCGCAGCGCAGGCGCAGGGCGTGCAGCGCCAGGGCGCCGCGCTTGTAGACCCGGTCGTCGAACATCAGCTCGGGGCCGGGGTCGCCCACGAGCAGGTCCTGTTTGCCGGCGGCGAGCTTCCGCCAGGCAGCGGCGGCCCGCCGGGCCACCGTCAGGACACCGGCCTCTTCGGACCAGATCCACTCGGCGTAGCAGGCAAATCCCTCGTGCAGCCAGATGTCCTTCCACGAGGCGGCCGTCAGTGAGTTCCCGAACCACTGGTGGGACAGCTCGTGCGCGATGAGCCGCTGCGACTCCCAGTCCTGCCCCAGATGGTTGGGGCCGAAGATCGACAGGCTCTGCGCCTCCAGCGGGATCTCCAGTTCATCCCCGGCCACCACGACGGTGTACTCGGCGAACGGATACGGGCCGAAACAATCGATGAAGGTGCGCATCATCTCGGGCTGCCTTGCCAGGCCCCTGCGGGCCGCCTCTGCCAGCTCCGCCGGAACAGCCGCATACTGGGGCACCTGGACCGCCGGGCGGACGGGGTTGAGCGCCAGGAGTTCGTAGCGGCCGATCTGGACCGTGGCAAGGTACGTGGCCATCGGCTCCGACTGCTCGTAGACCCAGGTCTCGCGGCTGGACCTGGTGGTGCGCGAGACCAGGATCCCGTTGCACACAGCCCGGTAGTTCGCGTCCGTTGTCACCGAGATCCGGTAGCTCGCCTTGTCCTTCGGATGATCGTTGCAGGGGAACCAGGACGGTGCGCCGTTCGGCTGGCCGGCCACCAGCACCCCGTCGGTGAGCTCCTCCCAGCCGACCTCGCCCCACAGCCCGCGGCGAGGAGAGGGATTGCCCACGTAACGGATGTCCAGCGTAAATTCCTCACCGGGCAGCAGGGCGGCTTCGGGGACGACGACGAGCTGGTCGGCGCGGTGGCTGAACCTCCGGACCCTCCGCCCGGAGAGCTGGACCTTGGTGGCACGGAGCCCGGTCAGATCCAGCACGATGGCCGACGTCGGGCGTTGCGTCACGGCGTGCACCACCGCGCGCCCGTTCAGGCGGTTGCTGCTGAGCTTGTAGTCCAGATCGAGTTCGTAGCGGGTGACACGGTAGGCATCCGTGCCGTGGCCCGGCAGATAAGGATCGGGGGAGCCGGCAGTATCGTCCGAGGGCAGGCCGCTTCCGCTGCCTGGTGCGACAGTGGAACTCGGTGGCGTGGAACTCATCAACCGTCTTTCGGGATTGCAGGGGCGGGAGGACGGGGCGGGGCTACTTCAGTTTGGGGACGGGCGCGGCCGGGCCGCCCCAGGGGCTCACGGGATTGCCCATCCAGTACGTCCCGGCGGGCACCGTTTCACCCCGCATCACGAGGGACGCAGGGCCCACCGTGCCGCCTGTGCCGATCCGGGCCTGCGGGAGGATGACTCCATGCGGTCCCATCGTTGCCCCGTCATCGAGCGTAACAGTGTCGATGCTCATGACCCGATCGTGGAAGAGATGGGTCTGGACCACGCAGCCGCGGTTCACCGTGGAGTTCCGGCCCAGCGTGACGAGGTCAGCTTCGGGCAGCCAGTAGCTTTCGCACCACGTGCCCGCGCCGATCTTGGCACCCAGGGCCCGGAGCCACCAGACCAGGGCCGGGGTGCCGCTGGCAGAGCGGGCGAACCAGGGGGCGCTGACCATTTCGATGAAGGTGTCCACCACCTCGTTGCGCCAGATGAAGGAGCTCCACAGCGGATGCTCGCCGGGCTTGATGCGCCCGACCAGCAGCCACTTCGCCACGACGGCGCTGCCCGCCGCCACGGCGCCGGCGAGGAGGATTACGACGCCGCCCAGCAGGGCAGCGACGCCGTAGTTGAAAACTGTTGCCAGCCAGTCGAAGGCGAGGAAGACCCCGGCGGCGATCGCGACCGTTGTCATTACCGGGACAAAACGGCACAGCTCCCACAACGCCCGGGCAACCTTGAGCTTCAGCGGCGGCTGGTAGGTTCTTGTGTCGTCGGAAGCGATGGCAGTGCGCCGGAGCCGGACCGGCGGGCTGCCCAGCCAGGAGGTCCCGGATTTCGCCTTGGCCGGAGTCGCCGAGAGCACGGCCACGAGGGAGTTCTTGGGCACGTTGCGTCCTGCGGCGGTCATGCCGGAGTTGCCAAGGAAGGAGCGTTTGCCGATTTTGGCCGGCGCGATCCGCAGCCAGCCGCCGTCGAGCTCGTAGGACGCCACCATCGTGTCGTCGGCCAGGAAGGCGCCTTCGCCGACCGTGGTCATTTTGGGGATCAGCAGAACAGTGGAGGCCTCCACGTTTTTGCCGATCCTGGCGCCGAGCAGGCGCAGCCAGGCCGGGGTGAACAGGCTGGCGTAAATCGGGAAGAGCAGGTCGCGGGCCAGGTCCAGGACCCGCTCCGTGGCCCAGACCTGCCAGCCGATCCTGCTCCGGACCCGGTAGTACCCTTCGGCCAGGCCGATGCCGAGGAGCCGGGTGGTCAGGAGTATCAGCACAAGGTTGGTCAGGAACCAGACCAAAGCGGCCGGCGGCAGCGACAGCAGGAGCTGCGGGAGTGCGGCGCCCAGCGATTCGCTGCCGCGAATGAAGCCAAAGACCACCAGCGCCGCGGCCGCAGCGGAGACGTAGGGAATCAGGGCCAGGACGGCCGAGGCGGCCGCGAAGCCGGTGAACCAGAGCCGGCCGATCAGCGGGTGGTGCGGGGGAGCGTCCGGCCAGGAGGGCTTGGCTTTGCCGCGGCGCTCGGCCGGGGAACCGGCGACAAGTTGCCCGGATTTCACCTTGCCCAGGACGGCCGAACCGGGTTCCACCTTCGCCCCGGCTCCGATCGTGGCGCCCGGCATGAGGGTACTGCGTGCCCCGACCGTGGCGCCGGGTCCGATGCGGATGGCCCCGATGTGGACGACGTCGCCGTCGATCCACCAGCCGGACAAGTCGACCTCGGGTTCGACGTTGCAGCCGTTGCCGAGCGAGAGCAGTCCGGTGACGGGCGGCAACGAGTGCAGCTGGACATTGTTGCCGATTTTCGCTCCGAGCGCCCGGGCGTAGTACGGCACCCAGGGGGCGCTGGCCAGGCTGATGGCGCTGGCCAGGTCCTGGATCTGTTCGGCCAGCCAGAGGCGCAGGTGGACCCGGCCGGAGCGCGGGTACGTCCCCGGCACCACCTTGCGGAGCAGCAGGCGGGCCGCAGCGACGGAGATCAGCATCCGGCCCGCCGGGCTAACGAAGATGAGCCACGACGCGCCCACCCACCACCAGGACACCGTGGGGGCCGCCGTGAAACCGGCGAAGGAGGCGAGCAGATTGTTCGCCGCCATCAGGTACGTCAGCCAGCGCATGCCCACGAGGATGTGCAGCGGAACGCCCATCAGGGTCTGGAAGGCCTGCGACTTGCGGGCCGTCGGCCGGACCGTGCGCTCCGGTGCCGGGCCGGCGCCGCCGTCGGGCAGGGACTGGCGCGCGACGTCGATGAGCGCCCCGATCCGGGGAGTGGCGTAGATGTCAGCCACCGTGATGGTGGGGTAGCGGACGCGAAGGGCCGAGACCAGCTGCGCGGCGGCGAGGGAGCCGCCTCCATAGGCGAAGAAATCGGCGTCGAGGTTGGACACGGCGCTGCCCAGCACGGCACCCCACTGCTCCACGATCCAGGTTGCGTCGTCCGGCAGGTTCAGCGGGGCCGCTGCGGTGTCGGCGGCTCCGGCGCCCGCCAGGGGCCACGGCAGCGCGTGCCGGTCCACCTTGCCGCTGGTCTTGGTGGGCAGCGAATCAACCACGGTCAGCAGCGGGATCAGCGGCGCCGGCAGGCTGTCGCCGAGCAGCTCCCGGGCGGCGGCCAGATCGAGATCCCGGCCCCCGGCCGGGGCTAGGTAACCGACGAGGATCTGGTTGCCGGCCGCCGTCGTCTGCACCGCGGCCGCCGCGCCCGCGACATCCGGCAGCGACTGCAGGGCGGCGTCGATTTCGCCGAGTTCGATCCGGCGCCCGCCGAGCTTGACCTGTTCGTCGGCGCGGCCCTGGAAGATCAGCCCCGCGGCCTCGTAGCGGACCAGATCGCCCGAGCGGTAGGCGCGCGCCCAGCCCAGCGACGGCATCGGGGCGTACTTCTCGGCGTCCTTCGCGGGGTCCAGGTACCGGGCCAGGCCGACGCCGCCGATGATCAATTCGCCGACTTCACCCTCCCCGACCGGCAGGGAATTGGCGTCCACGACGGCGAGGTCCCAGCCGTCCAGCGGCAGGCCGATCCGTACCGGACCGGGACCGCCCAGCGGTGCCGCGCAGGCGACGACGGTGGCCTCGGTGGGCCCGTAGGTGTTCCAGACCTCGCGGCCTTCGACGGCGAGCCGTTCGGCGAGGTCCGGCGGGCACGCTTCGCCGCCGAAGATCAGCAGGCGGACGCTTTCGAGGGACTCCACCGGCCACAGCGCGGCGAGGGTGGGCACCGTGGAAACTACCGTGATGCCGTGGCTGATCAGCCACGGGCCAAGGTCCATGCCGGTCCGGACCAGGGCCCGGGGCGCCGGGACGAGGCAGGCGCCGTGCCGCCACGCGAGCCACATTTCCTCGCAGGAGGCGTCGAAGGCGACAGAGAGCCCGGCCAGGACACGGTCCTGCGCCCCGACCGGATCGTCCTGCTGGAAGATCCGGGCTTCGGCGTCGACGAAGGCCGCCGCAGAGCGGTGCTGCACCGCCACGCCTTTGGGGGTCCCGGTGGAACCCGAGGTGAAGATGACCCAGGCGTCGTCGTCCGGGCCGGGAAGCCGCGGAGCGGGGAACGGGCGGGGCCGCTGGCCCTCCGTCATAATCTCCCCGGCTCCGCGTAATATGCCGGCGACCCGGGCCTCGCCGAACACGAGCCGGGCCCGCTCCTCCGGGTCGTCGGCGTCCACCGGGACGTACGCGGCCCCGACCATCAGGATGGCCAGGATCGAGACGTAGAGCAGGTTGGTGCCGGAGGGAATCCGGACCCCGATTTTGTCGCCGGCGCCGAGGCCGGCGAGGTGCAGCTCCTTCGCCCTGGCCCGGACCGCAGCCAGGAGCTGGGCGTAACTGAGCGATTCGTGGCCGTCGTCGAGGGCGGAGGCATCCGGGAAGCGCGCGGCGGTGTCCTGCAGGATGTCGACCAGGGTCCGCTCCGGCGGTGCCGCCAGGGACCCCGGAAGCTGCGGCCGGAACGCCGGGCTCACGGTGGCGAGGGCCTGCGGAGGGCCGCTGTGTTGCGCTTGCTGATCAGTCACAGGGGGATCGTCTCCGGCCTAGGTGAACGGAAGGTGTCCGGGTTCGCTTTATGTTAATACTCCGCCACTGTTCCTGCGATGGCACGTTGTTTCCCTGATCAGTTCCTGAGCCCTGGGTGCGGGGCACAGGAACAAGTTCTGCGGACCGATCCCTAGGGAACCAGGATCACTTTGCCGGTGGTGCGCCGCTGCTCGAGGTCATCGTGGGCCTGGGCGGCCTCTGCCAGGTCGTAGCGGGCGCCGACCCGCACCTTGAGGCTTCCATCGGCCACCGCAGCGAAGAGCTCGTTGGAGCGCCAGCGGCGTTCCTCGGCATTGCGCAGGAAATGCGCGATCGTCGGCCGGGTGAGGTACAGGGAGCCCCCGGAGTTGAGCCGTTGCGGATCGAAGGGCGGAACAGGGCCGGAAGCGGCGCCGAAGAGCACCAGGGTGCCGCGGATACGCAGAGCCTCGAGGGACCCGTCGAAGGTGTCCTTGCCGACGCCGTCATACACGACGTCCGCGCCGGTCCCGTCCGTGAGTTCGCGGACCTTGGCGGCGAAGCCGTCATAGCGCAGCACATGGTCGGCGCCTGCGTCGCGGGCCAGCTGCTCCTTGTCGTCCGTGGAAACGGTGGTGATCACGCGCGCGCCCCGGGCCTTGAGCAGCTGGATCAGCAGGAGGCCGACGCCGCCCGCTCCGGCGTGCAGCAGGACGGTATGGCCCGGCTCCACCTTGAAGGAGGAATTGATCAGGTAGTGCGCGGTGATGCCCTGCAGCGGTAGGGCAGCGGCCGTGAAGTCGTCCACGCCGGAGGGGACCGGCAGCGCCTTGTCTTCATCGATCAGGGCGTAGCCGGCGTAGCAGTTGATGCCTTCCGCGGTGGCCACACGGTCGCCGGTGGAGAACCCGGTGACGCCGTCGCCGAGTTCCTCCACGGTGCCCGAGGCCTCGGAGCCGGGAGTGAACGGATACGGAACCTTGTACGTTCCGCTGCGCTTGTAGGTGTCGATGAAGTTCACGCCGACGGCGGCGACCTTGACCAGCAACTGGCCGGGGCCCGGAACCGGGCGGTCCACCTCGGTCAATGTGAGGACCTCGGGGCCCCCGGCCTCGCTGGCGACGATTGCATGCATCATGGAACTCCTTGGCTGGGCTGAATTTCCAGGGCTGATATTCCAGGAGCTGGCGTTCCTGGACCTGATCTGATCCTGCACCCATCCTAGGGACACCGGCGCCAACGACGAAGTGACGGCCGGTATCCGGCCGTCACTTCAGGTCAAACAGTAAAGTCGGTGCCCTCGAGGGGGCGGCAGGGCCACCAGGGCGCCTGCGCGGCTGCGGAGCCCCGCCGCTTAGTAGCGGCGGGTGACCGTGGCCATCGGGCACTCGAAGTGGCGTCCGGCGGAGAGTCCGACGTCGTTGAGGTAGCGGACGATGATGCCGTAGGACTGCAGCAGCGTGGTTTCCGTGTAGGGGACCTGGTGCTTCGCGCAGAACTCGCGGACGATCACGGCGGCCTTGTCGAGCTGCGGGCGGGCCATGTCCGGGAAAAGGTGGTGCTCGGCCTGGCGGTTGAGGCCGCCGAGCAGGATGTCCATGAAGCGGCCGCCGGAGATGTTCCGGGACGTCAGGACCTGGCGGCTGAAGAAGTCCACCCGGCTGTCGGCCGGCAGGACCGGCATGCCCTTGTGGTTCGGCGCGAAGGAAGCGCCCATGTAGAAACCGAAGACGGCGAGCTGGACCGCGATGAATGCAAGCGCCATGCCCCACGGCAGGAAGGTGAAAGCGAGTACCGGCAGCACGCTGAGGCGGGCAAGGAGGATCGGGATTTCGACCCAGCGGTGTGTGACCTTGGCGCGCTGGAAGATGAACTTGATCGAATCGATCTGCAGGCCCAGGCCGACGAGGAACAGCAGCGGGAAGAAGAGCCAGCCCTGTTTGCGGGTCAGGTAGGAAAAGCGTCCCTGCCGGGTCGCCGCGGCTTTGGGGTAGAACGCGATTGCGCCGGTCGCGATGTCCGGGTCCTTGGAAATGACGTTCGGGTGGTTGTGGTGCGCGCCGTGCTTCTGCTCCCACCAGGAGTAGCTGATCCCGGCGACCGAGGTAGCCAGCAGCCGTGCGGCCCAGTCATTGGCGCGGCGCGAGGCGAAGATCTGCCGGTGCCCGGCCTCGTGGGCCAGGAAGCTCAGCTGGGTGCAGAGGATGCCGACGGCCGCGGCGATGAGGAGCTGGAACCAGCTGTCGCCGATCAGGGCGAAGCCGAACCAGGTGGCGGTCATCAGGAGCACGAGCACGGAAAACACGGTGATGTAGAAGCCGACGCGGCGTTCCAGCAGGCCTGCGGCCTTGACGGTTTTGAGGAGTTCCGAGTAGCTCAGGACGACGGCGTTCGGCTGCCGGATCCGGGATTTGGGGCCGCCGGGTTTCGCGGCAGGGGCGGAGAGGGTGGAGGTCATGGGAAAGCGCGCCTCGATGCTGTAACGGGCAACGCTGCATCCGACACTCGGACTGCACGGTCTGGATCACCCTCTACCAAGCATACGCTGGCAGCAGGACGCGGCCCTCCCGGATTCGAGCGGAACAGCTGCGGCACCAGGGGCCGGGGCGCGTGGCAGTCCATGCATAAATATCGGCATCTATGCATACTCTTGCTGTATAGTCCTTGCTATGACTATTTCTGTTGCCGTCTCCGGCGCAAGCGGTTATGCCGGCGGCGAGGTGCTGCGGCTCCTCGCCGGCCACCCCGACGTCACCATCGGCGCCATCACGGCCCACAGCAACGCCGGTTCCAGACTAGGGGAATTGCAGCCCCATCTCCACGGCCTGGCCAGCCGTATCCTCGAAGACACCACAGTGGAGAACCTGGCCGGACACGACGTCGTGTTCCTGGCCCTGCCGCACGGCGCCTCCGCGGACATCGCGGCGCAGCTGCCCGCCGGCACCGTGGTGATCGACGCCGGCGCCGACCACCGGCTGGAGGACCCGGCGGCGTGGGAGAAGTTCTACGGCTCGCCGCACGCCGGCACCTGGCCCTACGGCCTGCCGGAGCTTCCCGGCCAGCGCGAGGCGCTCCGCGGCGCCAAGCGGATCGCCGTGCCCGGCTGCTATCCGACGTCGGCCCTGCTCGCCCTCACCCCGGGCTTCAGCAACCACCTGCTGGAGGCGGACGACGTCGTCATCGTCTCCGCCTCCGGCACATCCGGAGCGGGCAAGGCCGCGAAGGTCAACCTGATCGGCGCCGAGGTCATGGGTTCGATGAGCCCCTACGGCGTCGGCGGCGGACACCGGCACACACCCGAAATCGAACAGGGACTGTCCAAGGCCCTGAACGCTCCGGTCACCGTCTCCTTCACCCCCACCCTGGCCCCCATGAGCCGGGGCATCCTCACCACCGCGACGGCCAAGGTCCGGCCCGGTGTGACCGTGGAGGAGCTGCGCCGTGCCTGGTCCGAGGCCTACGACGACGAGCCCTTCGTGCACCTGTTGCCGGAGGGCCGCTGGCCTTCCACCAAGTCCGTGCAGGGATCCAACCACGCCGTCATGCAGCTGGCGCTCGACAGCCACACCGGCCGCGTGATCGTCACCTGTGCCATCGACAACCTGACCAAGGGGACCGCCGGCGGGGCCGTGCAGGCCATGAACATCGCCCTCGGCCTGGCGGAAACCGCCGGCCTCGAACTGCAGGGAGTCGCACCGTGAGCATCACCGCCCCCCAGGGATTCCGCGCCGCCGGCGTCACGGCCGGCCTGAAGGCCTCCGGCAACCCGGACCTCGCCCTCGTGGTCAACGACGGCCCCGCCAAGGCTGCCGCGGCCGTGTTCACGTCCAACCGGGTGGCCGCAGCCCCCGTGCACTGGTCCCGCGAGGTGGTCAAGGACGGCCGCGTTGACGCCGTCATCCTCAACTCCGGCGGAGCCAACGCCTGCACCGGCCCGCAGGGCTTCCAGAACACGCACACCACCGCCGAGAAGACCGCCGAGGCGCTGGGCGTTTCGGCCACCGACGTCTTTGTCTGCTCCACGGGCCTGATCGGCGAGCAGCTTCCGATGGAGAAGATCCTCGCCGGGATCGGCACCGCCACGGCGGGGCTCAGCAGCGACGGCGGGTCCGACGCCGCCACCGCGATCATGACCACGGATTCCGTGTCGAAGCAGGCGGTCTTCACCGGCACCGACGCCGACGGCAACGAATTCACCATCGGCGGCATGGCCAAGGGCGCCGGCATGCTCGCCCCGGGCCTCGCCACGATGCTGGTGGTCATCACCACCGACGCGGAGGTCCTGCCGGACATGCTCGACGTCGTGCTCCGCGACGCCACCCGGGTCACCTTTGACCGGGCGGACTCGGATGGCTGCATGTCCACCAACGACACGGTGGTGCTGCTCGCCTCCGGTGCCTCCGGCGCCGTCCCGTCCGCCGTCGAATTCGGCAAGGGCCTGACCCAGGTCTGTGCGGAACTGGCCCGCAAGCTGATCGGCGACGCCGAGGGCGCCAGCCACGACATCGCGATCCGCACCTTCAACGCCGCGAGTGAGCGGGACGCCGAGGTGGTCAGCCGCTCCGTCGCCCGCTCCAACCTCTTCAAAGCCGCGATCTTCGGCAAGGACCCCAACTGGGGCCGCGTGCTCTCCGCCGTCGGCACCACCGACGCGGCCTTCGAGCCCGACCGGCTCAACGTGTCCATGAACGGCGTGCAGATCTGCCGCAACGGCAGCATCGGAGATGACCGCGGCCTCGTGGACCTGGAGCCGCGCGAGGTCCTCGTCGAGATCGACCTGCAGGCCGGCGCGACGGAGGCCACCATCTGGACCAACGACCTCACCCACGACTACGTCCACGAAAACAGCGCCTACTCCAGCTAGGCAGTTCCCGGAGGGACGACCACTATGAACACCCAGACCCGCGAAACCACCTCCATGTCCGACGCCCAAAGCAAGGCCGGCACCCTGATCGAGGCCCTGCCCTGGATCCAGCGCTTCGCCGGCACCACCATGGTGATCAAATACGGCGGCAACGCCATGGTCAACGACGGGCTCCGCCGCGCCTTCGCCGAGGACGTGGTCTTCCTGCACCACGTCGGCATCCACCCCGTGGTTGTGCACGGCGGCGGCCCGCAGATCAACGCCATGCTCAGCCGGCTCGGCATCGAATCCGAATTCAAGGGCGGCCTGCGGGTCACCACCCCCGAGGCCATGGACGTGGTCCGCATGGTCCTCACTGGCCAGGTAGGCCGTGAACTCGTCGGCCTGATCAACTCCCACGGCCCGTACGCCGTCGGCATGTCCGGTGAAGACGGCGGACTGCTCCGCGCTGTCCGCACCGGCACCGTCGTCGACGGCGAGGAGGTGGACCTGGGCCTGGTGGGCGAAGTGACCGGCGTGAACCCCGAGGGAATCCTGGACATCATCGCAGCCGGCCGGATCCCGGTGATCTCCACTGTTGCCCCCGAAATCTTCGACGACGGCAGCCTGGACGCCGCGACAAAACAGGCCCAGACCACCGGCCAGGTCCTGAACGTCAACGCGGACACCGCCGCCGCCGCCCTCGCGGAAGCCCTCGGCGCCTCCAAACTCGTGATCCTGACCGACGTCGAGGGGCTCTTCGCCAACTGGCCGGACCGCTCCTCGCTGATTTCCTCGCTGACGGCGTCGGAACTGCGCGAGCTGCTCCCGCGCCTGGAGTCGGGCATGATCCCGAAGATGGAAGCCTGCCTCAAAGCCGTCGAGGGCGGCGTCGAACGCGCGCACATCGTGGACGGCCGGCTGCCGCACTCGATGCTGCTGGAAACCTTCACGACGGCGGGCATCGGCACGCAGGTCGTCCCGGACGAGGACAACAAATGAACCAGACCGAATCTGCTGCTTCCGCCGATCTCGAGCACTCCCCGGTGGGGGAGCTCGTCCACTCGCACGCCACCGGCGCGCAGTGGCTGTCCCGCTACTCGTCCTCGCTGCTGGGCGTCTTCGGCGCCCCGCAGCGGGTCCTGGTCCGCGGCGCCGGCTGCCTCGTCTGGGACGCCGACGGTAAGGAATACCTGGACCTGCTCGGCGGGATCGCCGTCAACGCCCTGGGCCACGCTCACCCCTTCGTCACCTCGGTGATCTCCAGCCAGCTCGCCACCCTGGGCCACGTCTCCAATTTCTTCACGAGCCCCACCCAGATCGCCCTGGCCGAGAAGCTGCTGGAAGTTTCCAAGGCCCCGGCGGGTTCCAGGGTGTTCTTCGCCAACTCGGGCACCGAGGCCGTCGAGGCCGCGTTCAAGCTGGCCCGGCGGAACAGTGGCGCCGGCCACGAGTCAGCGGACAAACCGCGCACCAAGATCATCGCGCTCGAGGGCGCCTTCCACGGCCGGACCATGGGGGCCCTCGCGCTCACCGCGAAGGAGGCCTACCGGGCGCCGTTCGCACCGCTGCCCGCCGGCGTCGTGCACGTCCCGTTCGGTGACGTCGAAGCGCTCCGCGCCGAAATTGACGACACCACCGCCGCGGTCTTCCTCGAACCGATCCAGGGCGAGGCCGGCGTCCGCCCGCTGCCCGCCGGCTACCTGCAGGCGGCGCGGGAGGCCACCAGCGCCGCCGGTGCCCTGCTGATCCTGGACGAGGTCCAGACCGGCATCGGCCGCACCGGCAAATGGCTCGCGAGCGAGGACGCAGGGATCGTGCCCGACGCCGTGACCCTGGCCAAGGGCCTCGGCGGCGGCTTCCCGATCGGCGCCCTCGTCACCTTCGGACCCGAGGTTTCCTCGCTGCTCTCCGCCGGCCAGCACGGGACAACGTTCGGCGGCAACCCGGTGGCCACCGCCGCCGCACTGGCCACCCTGCACGTCCTGGAAAACCAGCACGTCCTGGACCACGTGCGCGAGACGGGGGAGCACCTGCGTGCGGGTCTCGCCGGGATCGCCGGCGTCACAGAGGTCCGCGGCGAAGGGCTCCTCATCGGCTTCGACCTCGACGCCGACATCGCCCCGGCCGTTGTGACGGCCGGACTCGAGGCGGGTTTCATCGTCAACAGCCCCGGCCCGCACACCATCCGCCTCGCGCCGCCGCTGATCCTCACCACCGAACAGGCCGACCGCTTCCTCGCGGCGCTGCCCGCCCTCCTCCAGACCGCAAAGGACGCCCAGTGAACGCTCCGGAGATTTCGAAGAGCCAGACCCGCCACTTCCTCAAGGACACGGACCTCACTCCGGCCGAGCAGGCCGAGGTCCTGGAGCTCGCCGTCCGGATGAAGGCCGCCCCGTACAGCGTGCAGCCGTTCGCCGCCGACGGCAGCGGACGCCAGACCGTCGCCGTGATCTTCGACAAGACCTCCACCCGGACCAGGGTCTCTTTTGCCACGGGCGTGGCGGACATGGGCGGCAACGCGCTCATCATCAACCCGGGCGAGGCGCAGATCGGCCACAAAGAATCCGTCGAGGACACCGCCAAGGTCCTGGAGCGCATGGTGTCGACTATCGTCTGGCGCACCGGCGCCCACTCCGGACTCGTCGCCATGGCCAAAAACTCGCGCGTGCCGGTGATCAACGCCCTGTGCGACGACTACCACCCCTGCCAGCTCCTCGCCGACCTGCTCACCGTCAAGGAACACAAGGGCGACCTGGCGGGCCTCACCATGAGCTACCTCGGCGACTCCGCCAACAACATGGCCAACTCCTACCTGCTGGCCGGTGTCACCGCGGGCATGCACGTCCGGATCGCCGGCCCCGAGGGATACCTGCCGTCCCGGGAGATCATCGCCGCGGCCGAAGACCGCGCGGCGGAGACCGGCGGCTCAGTGCTCGTCACCGTGGACGCCGCCGAGGCGCTGCTCGGAGCCGACGTCGTCGCCACCGACACCTGGGTGTCCATGGGGCAGGAGGACGAGAAGGAAGCCCGGCTGCAGCTGTTCCGCGACTACGCCGTGGACGAAGCGGCGATGAAGCTTGCCGCGCCGGACGCCGTCGTGCTCCACTGCCTGCCCGCCTACCGCGGCTACGAGATCGCCGCGGCCGTGATCGACGGCCCGCAGTCCATCGTCTGGGACGAAGCCGAGAACCGGCTGCACGCCCAGAAGGCCCTCATGGCCTGGCTGATGCACCGGTCCGGCCTCGCCGTCGTCGAAGGGCTCGGCTAGTGTCCGTCCAGCCCGCCGCCCCGGGAGCCAGCCCGGCCACCAAAACGGCCCGGCAAGCGCGGATCACCGCGATCCTCACCGGTGAATCGGTCCGCTCACAGGCGGAACTGGCGGCGCTGCTGGCGGACGACGGCGTCCAGGTCACCCAGGCCACGCTGTCCCGGGACCTCGTGGAACTCGGCGCAGTCCGGGTCCGCGGCAAGGAAGGCGTCCTGGTCTACGCGGTGCCGGGGGAGGGCGGCGAGCGTGCGGCCAAGAGCGGCGTCACGCAGGAGATCCTCGACGCGCGGCTGGCCCGGCTCTGCGGCGAACTGCTGGTCACCGCCGAAGCGTCCGCGAACATCGTGGTGCTCCGGACCCCTCCCGGCGCGGCCAACTTCCTGGCCCTCGCGATCGACCACTCGGTGATGCCGTCCATCCTGGGCACCATCGCGGGGGACGACACCGTGCTGCTGGTCACCCGCGACCCGCTCGGCGGCGCGGCCCTGGCCGCCCGCTTCCTGCAGCTCGCCGAGGAAGCCGGCACCGGCTGAGAAGCCGCAGGATTCATTGAAGATTGGGCCTGCCACACGGATGTGACAGGCTTTCAGTAGACAAGCTTTTCCCCGATATTTTTCCCAAACAACTAAGGAGCATTTCAAGTGACTGAGCGTATTGTGCTGGCCTACTCCGGTGGCCTGGATACTTCCGTAGCCATCGGCTGGATCGGTGAAGCAACCGGCGCCGAGGTCATCGCCGTGGTGGTCGACGTCGGACAGGGCGGCGAGTCGCTGGAGACGATCCGCCAGCGTGCCCTGGGCTGCGGCGCCGTCGAAGCCTACGTGGCCGACGCGTCCGACGAGTTCGCCAACGAGTACTGCATGCCCACGCTGCAGGCCAACGCCCTCTACCAGGGCCACTACCCGCTGGTTTCCGCGATCTCCCGCCCGGTGATCGTCAAGCACCTCGTCAAGGCCGCCCGCGAATTTGGCGCCACCACCGTCGCCCACGGCTGCACCGGCAAGGGCAACGACCAGGTCCGCTTCGAGGTCGGCATCCAGACCCTCGGCCCGGACCTGAAGTGCATCGCCCCGGTCCGCGACCTCGCCCTGACCCGCGACAAGGCCATCGCCTTCGCCGAGGAAAAGGGACTGCCGATCGAGACCACCAAAAAGAACCCGTACTCGATCGACCAGAACGTCTGGGGCCGCGCCGTCGAGACCGGCTACCTCGAGGACATCTGGAACGCCCCCACCAAGGACATCTACGACTACACCGCCACCCCGGAGTTCCCGCCGGCGCCGGATGAAGTCACCATCTCCTTCGAGGCCGGCATCCCGGTGGCGATCGACGGCGTCAAGGTCACCCCGCTGCAGGCCATCAAGGAACTCAACCGCCGCGCCGGCGCCCAGGGCGTCGGCCGGATCGACGTCGTCGAGGACCGCCTCGTCGGCATCAAGTCCCGCGAAATCTACGAGGCCCCCGGTGCCATGGCGCTGATCACCGCGCACAAGCACCTCGAGGACATCACGATCGAACGCGAGCAGGCCCGCTTCAAGGCGACCGTCGGCCAGCGCTGGGCCGAGCTGGTCTACGACGGCCAGTGGTTCTCCCCGCTGAAGCGCTCCCTCGACGCCTTCATCCTGGACACCCAGCGCTACGTCACCGGCGACATCCGCATGGTGCTGCACGGCGGCCAGGCGATCGTCAACGGACGCCGCTCCGAGACCTCGCTCTACGACTTCGACCTCGCCACCTACGACACCGGCGACACGTTCGACCAGTCGATGGCGCGCGGCTTCATCGAGCTGTGGGGCATGTCCGCCAAGGTTGCCTCCGGCCGCGACATCCGCGTCGCCGGAAAGTAGCCCCTGTGGCTGAGCACAAGTCCGAGGCTACAAACACGGGTGCGCTATGGGGCGGCCGGTTCGCCGGCGGCCCCGCGGACGCCCTCGCCGCGCTGAGCAAGTCCACGCACTTCGACTGGCGGCTGGCCCGCTACGACATCGCCGGGTCCAAGGCGCACGCCCGCGTGCTGCACAAGGCCGGGCTGCTGGACGACGCCGAACTCGAGGGGATGCTTGCCGCCCTGACCCGGCTGGACGAGGACGTCGCCTCCGGCGCCTACCTGCCGGCGGAGTCGGATGAGGACGTGCACGGTTCCCTGGAACGCGGCCTGATCGAGCGCGCCGGCACCCAGCTCGGCGGCAAGCTCCGCGCCGGCCGGTCCCGCAACGACCAGGTGGCCACGCTGGGACGGATGTTCCTGCGCGACCACGCCCGGATCATCGCCCGCGGCGTGCTCGCCACGATCGACGCGCTGGTGGACCAGGCCAAGGCGCACCAGGGCGTGGCCATGCCCGGCCGCACCCACCTCCAGCACGCCCAGCCCGTCCTGCTCAGCCACCACCTGCTGGCCCACGCCTGGGCGCTGCTGCGCGACGTGCAGCGGCTGGCCGACTGGGACAAGCGCGCGGGCGTTTCGCCCTACGGCTCGGGCGCCCTCGCGGGCTCCTCGCTGGGCCTGGACCCGGAGGCCGTCGCCGCGGACCTGGGCTTCTTCTCGGCCACCCACAACTCGATCGACGGCACCGCCTCCCGCGACGTCTTCGCCGAGTTCGCCTGGATCACGGCCATGATCGGCGTGGACCTGTCCCGGGTGTCGGAGGAGGTCATCCTGTGGGCCACTAAGGAGTTCTCCTTCGTCACCCTGCACGATTCCTACTCCACCGGCTCCTCGATCATGCCGCAGAAGAAGAACCCGGATGTGGCGGAACTGGCGCGTGGAAAGGCCGGCCGGCTGATCGGCAACCTGACCGGGCTGCTGGCCACCCTTAAGGGCCTGCCGCTCGCGTACAACCGCGACCTGCAGGAGGACAAGGAGCCGGTCTTCGACGCCGCCGATACCCTGGAGGTCCTGCTCCCGGCCGTCTCCGGCATGATCGCGACGCTGACGTTCAACACCGAACGGATGGAATCGCTGGCACCCCAAGGCTTCGCGCTGGCCACGGACATCGCCGAATGGCTGGTCCGCCAGGGTGTCCCGTTCCGCGAGGCGCACGAACTCTCCGGTGCCGCGGTCAAACAGGCCGAAAGCCGCGGCGTCGAGCTCTGGGACCTGACGGACGAGGAATACGCCGCCATCTCGGAGCACCTGACGCCGGAGGTCCGCACGGTCCTCTCCACCGAGGGTTCGCTCAACAGCCGGAACTCCCAGGGCGGCACCGCACCGGCCGCCGTCGAACGCCAGCTGCTGGCCCTCGAGGGCGAGCTCGCCGGCGTCCGCGGGTACGCCGGCTAGCACCCAGACGCTCCCTCAGTTCTGGCACCGATTCCGCCGACGCTCCTGCACCCGTTGCAGGAGCGTCGGCGGATTTCCTGCAAATGGTGAGGGAGCGTTGTGCGTTGGCCACCGAACAGTCCTCGGTAGCATTACGGCATGAGCCAGACCTTCCGGCAGTTGCTGCGTGCCCTGCCCGATTTCCCCGAAACGCTCCCGGACTTCGACCCGGACACAGCCCCCGCAGACCCTGCCGAACTGTTCCGGCAGTGGCTCGACGAGGCGCTGGCGGCCGGTGTGCCACAGCCCAACGCCTGCAGCCTGGCCACAGCGGACGTGCTCGGCCGGCCCTCCTCCCGGATGCTGATCCTGAAGGACATCGACGACGAAGGCTGGCACTTCGCCACGTCCAGGGAGTCCCGCAAAGGGCAGGAGCTCACGGCCAACCCGCACGCGGCCCTGAACTTCTTCTGGCAGCAGCAGGGCCGGCAGGTCCGCGTCGCCGGCAGCGTCGTTGAACTTTCCCGCGAAGCGTCCGCATCAGACTGGCATGCCCGGCCCGGCGCGGACGGCACCGACAACCCCACCTGGCAGCTGTACGCCGTCCGGCCCCGCGAAATCGAATTCTGGCAGGCCCGGCACGATCGCCGGCACACCCGCCACCGGTACGGCCTGGAGTCCTTCAGTTAATCCTGATTTATCCAGTGCCCTCGGCTAGGATGATCGCCATGACCGCAATCACCCCGGACAACCTCCTGGAAGAACTCCGCCGCGCCGCCGGTGTCGTGACCGGAATCACCGCCAAACTGCGCGAGGCAGACGTCAGAGCACCCTCGGAATTGCCGGGCTGGACCCGCGGCCACGTGCTGGCCCACATCTGCGGCATCGCCAACGCGATGGCCCGCCAGGTGGAATTCGCGGCCCGAGGAGACAGCATCGAGCTCTACGACGGCGGCTTCGAGGGGCGGACCCGGGCGATCGAAATGGCCGCCGGGCACACCCTCGCCGAACACCGGGAAGATGTGGACGCGGCCCTGGGCCGGGCCCTGCACGCCTTCGAAACGCTGGACGCCGCCGGCTGGCAAGTGCCGATCAGCTACCGCGGGGGAGTCGTCCTGGACGGCGGCCTGGCGCTCTGGCGTGAGCTCACCATCCATGCCACCGACCTCGGGACGGGCCGGGGGCCGGAAACCTGGAGCCGGCCATTCTGCGAGCACCTGTTCGATTTCCTGGCTGCCCGCGTGCCGGAGGGGCAGCGCTTCGTGCTCCAGCCGCTCGGCCTGCCCGGCATGGCCATCGGAACTCCCGGCGGCCGCGCGACGGCGATCAACGGGATGCTGACCGATATCGCGGCCTGGCTCGCGGGACGCACTCCGACCCTCGGCAGCCTGCGCGCCACCGCGGCGGCCGACGGCGTGGACCTTCCGGAGCTGCTGCCGTGGCCCGCCGGGGTGCCCGTCACCCGCTGAGGATGCACCGAGGTGAGACTTCGCGCCCATGATCCGCCGGCAAAGTCAACGGGTGGGCGCAAAGTCTCACCTCGGCACAATGGCCAGGCTGGTTTTAGGGCTGGCGCTACCTCGGCGCGGTTTCGAGCAGCGCCGTCTCGCGCTCCCGGGCCAGGAGGCTTTCCTTGATGACCAGCCCCCAGCGGAAGCCGCCCAGGGTCCCGTCGGTGCGGATGACGCGGTGGCACGGAACAAACAGGGCCGCCGCGTTGAAGGCACAGGCACTCGCTGCCGCGCGTACGGCCTTCACGTTTCCGGACAGGGCAGCGTACTCGGTGTAAGTCACGGGGTGTCCCGGCGCGACAGTCCGGAGCATGTCCCAGGCGTGGCCGCGGAACGGACCGGACTTCTGCAGCACCGGCACCTCCATGGCCGGACCCGGATCCCCGGCGTAGAACCCGTCCACGGCCTCAGAGATGGCACCGAGTCCGGTTACGGTCTCGAACTCGCCCGGCAACAGGTCCGCGTGGATCTGCCCGGTCAGTTCGCCGGGAACTGCGGTCCACCCGGAGGCAAGCACGGCCCCGTCCCGGGCAATGATGGTGAACGGACCGTCCGGGGTGGACATGGTCAACAGTTGGGCTTTCATGATGTCGCTTTCTTCGGGGTTGCAATCTTCGTGAGCCGGGTGGACCGGGCCGCGGACTGTGCTGCCGCGGCAGCGCGCCAGAGGTGCATGGTGGCATACGAGCGCCAGGGGCTGAGTTCACGGAAGTCAGGGCTCAGCGGCGTTTCGGGGGCCAGGGCAGCGCCGGCAGGACCGGCGCTGGCTGGACCGGCGCTGGCCGGGGCGGCCGCGAGCGAGCGGATGCCGTTGCGCACGGCGGCGTCGTTCGCGAGGAAGACATCCGGAGCGCCGATCACGCGCATCGCCACATAACCCACAGTCCACGGACCGACGCCGGCGAGGGGCAGTAGTTTCGTCTCCAGCCCCGGCAGGTCATCGCCGTAGCCGAAATCGAGGCCGCCCGACGCCATCGCCGCGGCAGCACCCCGGACCGAGTCGATGCGGCGCTGCGGGCCGCGGAGGAATTCGAAACCGGACTCCGCGATCTGCGCCGCCGTGGGGAACAGCCGGTGCAGCCCGTCGGCCGGAACCAGGCACTCACTCCCGGCCGCGGACAGCTGGATAAGGGCGGTCCGGGCCGCGGCGACAGTGATCTGCTGCCCGATCATCGCGCGGACCAGCAGCTCCTGCGGGTCGACGGCGCCCGGCATCCGGATGCCCGGGGTGGCAGCAACGCTGGCGGCCAGCCGCGGATCGGACTCCAGCGCGCCGTCGATGGCGACGGGGTCGGCGTCGAGGTCCAGCAGCCGGCGGACCCGGCTGAGCAGGGAAGGCAGGTCCCGCAGGTCGACGGCGCCGATGGTCAGCACCAGCGGACGGCCGGGGGCCCCGGCGTCGTAGTCCACCCGGAAGCGCGCATCGCCGTGGGCCAGGCGCAGCGTCCGAGCGTAAGAACCGGACGAGCCCTCCTCGATGCCGGGGACGGCCCGGACCGCGAGGAAATCGAAGACCCCCGGGTCGAACGGTTCACGATACGGAAGGTTGAGCGTCAGGGCCGTTGACGTCACGGCGGCCGACGACGGCGCCTTATGGTGCCGGGCCGTGGCCCGCAGTGCCGAGGGTGACATCGCGAAGACCTCGCCAATGGTCTCGTTGAACTGGCGCACGCTGCTGAAACCGGCCGCGAACGCGATGTCGGCGACTTTCATGCTGGTGGAGACCAGCAGGGTGCGCGCGGTCTGGGCCCGGCTTGCCCTCGCCAGCGACAGCGGTCCCGCACCGAGTTCGTGGCTCAGGATCCGGTTGAGCTGCCGCGAGGAGTAACCCAGCCGGGCGGCGAGCCCTTCCACCCCGTCGCGGTTGATCACCCCGTCGTTGATGAGCCGCATCGCCCGTCCCGCGACGTCCGAGCGCAGGTTCCAGGCCGGTGTGCCGGGAACCGCCTCGGGCAGGCAGCGCTTGCAGGCCCGGTAGCCGGCGTCGTGTGCGGCGGCGGACGTTTCGTAGAAGGTGACATTCCCCGCTTTGGGGGTCCGGGCCGGACAGGAAGGGCGGCAATAAATGCCCGTGGTGCGGACAGCGGTATAGAACTGCCCGTCGAACCGGGTGTCCCGGGCGTCGATTGCCCGGTAGCGCTGCCAGAAGTCCATGTGTCCATCCTGCCAGCTAGCCGGACCTGCCGCTAGCGGAAATCGGACACGGCCGTGGAGGCGGTGCGGGCTCTTTGTTAAAGTCGGAGCATGAGTCAGACGCCGCCCGCCGACGAACTGCGTGAGCTCCTGTCCCGGGACGCCCGCGAGGTGGCGACGCTGCTGCTCGGCGCGGTGCTGACCCATGAGGGCCGCGACGGCCCGGTGTCCGTGCGGATCACCGAGGTGGAGGCCTACCTGGGACCGCACGACTCGCTGCACCCGGATCCCGGCTCGCACACCTACCGCGGCGCCACCGCCCGCAACGCGGTGATGTTCGGCCCGGCCGGCCACCTGTATGTCTACTTCACCTACGGCATGCACCACTGCGCCAACATCGTCTGCGGACCGGACGGCCTGGCCTCCGCGGTCCTGCTGAGGGCCGGCGAGATTGTGGCCGGGGAGGAATTGGCACTCAACCGACGGCCGACGTCGAAATCCCCCAAGGACCTGGCGAGCGGCCCGGCGCGGCTCGCCACGGCCCTCGGCATCACGACGGCGGACAGCGGCCGCGACGCCCTCCAGCCCCCGTTCCGGCTGGAACTTCCGGACGCCCATGCCGTGGACGTCAGCTCGGGGCCGCGCGTCGGCGTCTCGGGCGCCGGGGGCAGCCCCGACTACCCTTGGCGCTTCTGGCTGAGCGGCGACCCGACCGTCTCCCGCTATAAGGCGGCGAAAGTGCGCCTGGCCTAGCAGTCCGGACGCGGCGATCCTGATGACTCCGACTAATCGGCGGGGGATGATGAGGTCCTATGGGTGAGGGCAAGCGCGGGAGGCCGCGCAACGAGCTCGAAAGGCTCGAGATTTTTGAGCAGCTGGCCGCCGAATACTTCCGGATGGCCGGGCTGTTCCAGCCGGAGCGCGGGCCGGTGCCGCCGGACTCTGTCGAGGGGGAGCGCAGGCAGTGGGTGGAGCTCTTCCGGGCGGCCCTGCTGCGCAAGTTCATCGTCCGGGATGAACACGTCTCGCTCAAACTGGTGGTGCGGGCCCTGCGCCTCTGCAACTTCGCGGCAGACCGCGGGCTCGCCGAGGGGGCGGACGCAGTGACAGCCCTCTTCACGGCCGAGATGGTGCAGGGCCGCCGGCACGACATTCCCGGAACAGCCCCGGAAGACGGGCGCGACACTTTCGAGGACGTTCTCTACGGACGGCTCCTGCACGGCGACGCCGACAGGTTCCACCGCTCCGACTGGGCGAAGGACTACAACCGGCTCCGGGCGGCGGCGGCCCGCCGGTTCGACGCTGAGCACGCGCTCAGCAAGGCGCTCGACGTCGTCCGCTACGGCCTCGCGCATGACCTCCTGCGCTCACCGGCCGCACCGGTTTCATCGGTTGACGGTGCGGGACCCGAAGGGCCCGATCCGTAGGGTTTGGTGCCCAGCCAGTAGGGTAGATGGGTGAATCCTAGCGAGCACCGACAGACCACTTTGCACCCGAATGAGACCACGGCGCCGGTGGACGAGCTGATCAGCAGCCTGTGCGCCACCATCCCCGATTACCCCAGACCCGGCATCGTCTTCAAGGACCTGACCCCCGTTTTCGCCGACGGCGCGGCACTGAAGGCCGTGGTGAACGCACTGGTTGAGCCGTTCAAAGGCCAGTTCGACGCCGTCGCCGGCGTGGAGGCCCGTGGCTTCCTGCTGGCTGCGGCCGCGGCCTACGCGACCGGCACCGGCGTCATCACCGTCCGCAAGGCCGGCAAGCTGCCCCGGGAGGTGGTGTCCGAGGATTACGCCCTCGAATACGGCAATGCCACCCTTGAGCTGCACACCACGGACCTCGCTCCCGGCAGCAGGGTCCTGATCCTCGATGACGTGCTCGCCACGGGCGGCACGCTCGGGGCCGCCGTGCGGCTGTTCGAACGCTGCGGTGTGGAGGTTGCCGGCGTGGGTGTGGTTCTGGAACTCGACGAGCTCGGTGGCCGGGCGGCCCTGGGTGGCCACCGGGTCAGCTCCCTGCTCCGCCTGTAGTCCCGTCCCGGCCGAGCTGCGCCGCAAGTACGTCCCGGCCGCGCCGGCAGCGGGGAAGTCTGCGCCGAAACAGTGGACGATGCCGCCTGCCCCGGTAAAATGCCTGCAAAAAAACTGACATGTTCGGATGGGCAGACCGAAATGGTTGTAGAATGGTTGGTCCGTCTTTTTCGATAGGGGAACGTTCGATGCACGACGCTGATTTGGCCCATGAGCGCGACTATGTGGCCGGACTTTACGCCCGGCTGGATGAGCTGCGGGCGGAAAAGCGCGCCCAGCTGGCCCAGGTCCGCCGTGCCGGTGCGGTGGGCACCATGCAGAACGTCTCCGAGCGGGACGCCTTCGCTGCACTCTACGAGGACCGCCTGGCGCAGCTCGACGCCGTCGACGACCGGCTCGTATTCGGCCGCCTTGACCTGGACTCCGGGGACGCCCAGTACATCGGCCGCATCGGCCTGACCACCGACGACCTTCAGCGCCTCATGCTGGACTGGCGGGCCCCCGAAGCCGGCCACTTCTACCAGGCCACCGCGTTCGACCGGCAGGGCGTGCGCCGCCGCCGCCACCTCATCCTGCAGGGCCGCGAAGTCAAGGCCATCGAAGATGACGTCCTCGACGCCGACCTGCTCGCCGACAACGACTCGCTCCAGGGCGAGGGCGCCCTGCTGGCAGCCCTGAATTCCAAGCGGACCGGACGGATGTCCGACATCGTCGGGACCATCCAGTCCGAACAGGACCGGATCATCCGCTCCTCGATCTCCGGCGCCCTCGTGGTCCAGGGCGGTCCCGGCACCGGAAAGACCGCGGTGGCGCTGCACCGCGCCGCCTATCTGCTTTACACCCACCGGGACCGGCTCAAAACCGCCGGTGTCCTGCTGGTGGGCCCGTCGTCGTCGTTCATGAAATACATCGAGCGCGTCCTGCCGTCGCTGGGCGAAACCGGCGTCGTGATGGCGAGCGTCGGCCGGCTGATGCCGGGCATCCACGCCGTTGCCGAGCCTGGAGCCGACGTCGCGGCCATTAAGGGCCGGCTGGACATGGCCGAGGTGGTGGCGAACGCCGTGGCCAACCGGCAGCGTATTCCGGCCGCCAACCGCATCCTCGAAGTGGACGGGCGCAAACTTGTTCTGACGCCCCGGCAGGTCCGCCGCGCCCGGGACAGGGCCCGCTCCACCGGCAAGCCGCACAACGAGGCCCGCGTCTCGTTCGTGAAGATGCTGCTGCGCGAACTGACCGAGCAGATGACGGAACTCGTCGAAGCCGGCAGCCTCGGCAACAACGCCGACCGCTCCTACCTGGCCGAGGACGTCCGCTCTGCCAGGGACGTCCGCATCGCCCTGAACCTGTGCTGGATGCCGATGACTCCGGAGAAGCTCATTGGTGAACTCCTCAGCAGGCCCGCGATCCTGGAGGCCTGCACGCCGGGGCTTAGCCCGGCCGAGCGCGAGCTGCTGCTCCGTCCCGCCGATGCCCCGTGGACCGAATCGGACGTCCCGCTGCTGGACGAGGCCGCCGAACTGCTTGGCGAGCTCGACGCCGCCGCCGGCAGGGGGCTGGCCCAGCAGGAACACGACCGCGCCCGGGATCTGGCCAACGCCAAGCAGACGCTGGTCAACATGGAAACTGCCGGTGTGGACGTCCTGGTCAGCGCGGAAGAGCTCGTGGACCAGAATCAGGAGCGCGAAGCCCGGCTCACTGCGGCCGAACGCGCCACGACGGACCGCAGCTGGGCCTTCGGGCACATCGTGGTGGACGAAGCCCAGGAACTCTCGCCCATGCAGTGGCGGCTGCTGGTGCGTCGCTGCCCGCTGAAGTCCTTCACGATTGTGGGCGACATTGCCCAGACGAGTTCGGTCGCCGGTGCCAATTCCTGGCACGGGGCACTGGCTCCCATGTTTGGGGACCGCTGGCAGCTTGAGGAACTCACCGTCAACTACCGCACGCCCTCGCAGATCGCGGAAGCGGCCGCCCGGATGGCCAACGCGGCAGGACTGGTCGTCTCCGCTCCGAAGGCTGTCCGCGAAGGCCGCTGGGCTCCGGTGATCGACCGCGTAGAGCCCGGCCAGATCATCAACAAGCTCGTGGAGGTCCTGCCGGAGGAACTCGATTCGCTGGAAGGCGGCCTGCTCGCCGTCATTGCCGACGGCGAACTCCTCCCGGAGGCGACCGCCGCGCTGCGCGCTGTCTATGGCCGGCGCGTCGGCACGGATGCCGGCAGCTACGTACAGGACATCGTGGTGATCAGCCCCCGCGAGGCCAAGGGCCTGGAGTTCGACGGCGTCGTGGTGCTGGAGCCGTCGGCGATGCTGAACCACGAACACGGCCGCGTCGGTGACCTGTATGTGGCCATGACCCGGCCCACGCAGCGGCTGCGGCTCATCGCCGCCGCCGGCGTGCCGGCCGGCATCGAAGACTGAGTCCTGCCTCCAGGCGCCGGCGCACGCCGGCGTCTGGGCGTCCCGGCACCGGACAGCGGACGACGGCGGCGGGAGTCCCGCCGTCGTGCCTCTGCCGGCTCCGGGTCCAAGGACGGTCACAAGCGCTGAGGGCGCCCGGATCCTGCTAACTTAGATTCCGTGTCCCAGCTAAATGATCTCCGTTCCCAGCAGAATGACCCCAGCTTCGCCAATGTCTGGCAGGAGCTGAAATGGCGCGGCCTTGTCCACGTCTCAACGGATGAGGCGGAGCTTGAAAAGCTGCTTGCCGGCGATCCCGTGACCTATTACTGCGGCTTCGATCCCACTGCGCCGAGCCTGCACCTGGGAAACCTAGTCCAGTTGCTGCTGATGCGCCGGATCCAGCTGGCCGGCCACAAACCCCTCGGGCTGGTGGGCGGCTCGACCGGCCTGATCGGCGATCCCCGGCAGACCGCCGAACGCGTGCTGAACACCCCCGAGACCGTCGCCGAATGGGTCGGGAAACTGCAGGAGCAGGTGCAGCGTTTCCTCAGCTTCGACGGCGACAACGCAGCCCGGATGGTCAACAATCTGGACTGGACCGCGCCGCTGAGCGCCATCGACTTCCTGCGCGGTATCGGCAAGCACTTCCGGGTCGGCACCATGATCAAAAAGGACATTGTTGCCAACCGCCTGAACTCCGATGAGGGGATCAGCTACACGGAGTTCAGCTACCAGATCCTGCAGGGGATGGACTACCTCCAGCTTTTCCGCGACTACGGCTGTGTTCTGCAGACCGGCGGTTCGGACCAGTGGGGCAACCTCACCAGCGGCACCGACCTTATCCGCAAGGTCGAGGGCAAACACGTCCATGCGCTCGGTACGCCCCTCATCACCAACTCCGACGGCACCAAGTTCGGCAAGAGCGAGGGCAACGCCATCTGGCTGGATCCGGAGATGTGCAGCCCGTACGCCTTCTACCAGTTCTGGCTGAACACCGCGGACAGCGACGTTGCGGCACGCCTGAAGGTTTTCACGTTCCTGAGCCGTGCCGAGATCGAGGCTTTGGAGGCCGCGGTTGCGGAGCGGCCCTTCGCCCGCGAAGGACAGCGGAAGCTGGCTTACGAGGTGACCTCCCTTGTCCACGGCGTGGATGCCACCGAGAAGGTCATCGCCGCCTCCGCTGCGCTGTTCGGCAATGGTGACTTGAGCGTCCTCGATGAGGCGACGCTCAAGGCTGCGACCTCCGAGCTGCCGTCAGCCACCGTCGACGCTGGCGGCCTGGGCATCATCGAACTGCTGGTGGCAACGGGTTTGTCGGAGAGCAAGTCCGCCGCCCGCCGCACGGTGGGGGAGGGTGGAGCCTACGTCAACAACGCCAAGGTGGCGGATCCGGAGGCGGTCATAGAGTCCGGGCAGCTTCTGCACGGACGCTACCTGCTGCTGCGCCGTGGCAAGAAAAACCTGGCAACTGTTGAGGTCACAGCCGGCTAGTCCTGCATCCCCTGCGTAATCTGCACGCTCCTTCCCGATCCAGTTGCAAGGTCGGGGAGGAGCGTGTATTGTTTTCTGAGTCGCCACCGAAGAGTGGCGGCCAACCCCAACAAAAATAGAGAAGCAATTCTTCTAGCGCTTTCGGCTCCCTTGGAGCATACGGTGCAAACATGAAAAATTGCTTCCAATTCTGCTGGGCGGATTCGCTTCACCGAGTGAAATTCAGATGAAAATCCGGATTTGCAAAGTGGATATGAATGAAATAAGCTTGAAATATCGCAGCGAAGGAAAAGCGAAACAAAGAATTCAATTACATTGAATTGTTTCGGCCAGTAATTCGAATGTGTCTGTTGTTTGAGAACTCAATAGTGTGCCAAGTTTGTTGATACCAATTTATTGTATTGAATTGGTTGAATTGACCAGGTTGCGCCACCCCGTGGTGTGGTCTGGTTTTTACAGCTGGTTTCAAATTTTGTGCATTGTGTGCATCC